>JBPEXR010000127.1:0-2889 GCA_052031355.1 Paracoccaceae bacterium | reverse complement strand
GCTGGCCCGACTGGCGAACTTCCCCGCACCCTTCGAGGAGCGCATCCTTCCCGGCCTGCTGGAATCGGCCATCCTGGCCGAGGATTGGGTCGCCGCCCGCAGCCTGGCCGAGGCTTTCGAGGCGCATGCCGGGCTACGCCACAGCCCCGCCTACGACTTCCTGCTGGGCCGCGTCTTCGAGGGCGGCGAGGATTTCCTGGGCGCCTTCGACCACTACCGCGCCGCCAGCGAGGGCGCGGGCCGGGCCGCGCACCGGGCCCGCCTGGCGCTGGTCGCCCTGGGCCGGCGCACCGAGACGCTGACCCGCGAGGAGGCGCGCGACCTGTTGTCCGAGCTGCGCTTCATGTGGCGCGGCGACGATCTGGCCGTGCGCACGCTACAGGACCTGGCGGCGGCGGAGCTGAAGGTGAACAACCCGCTGGGCGCCCTCGACGCGCTGGGCGAGCTGCTGTCGCAATACCCCGATGCGCCCGAGGCCGGGCTGGTGCGCCAGCAGGCCCGCGCGCTGCTGGAGATCTTCTACGACCGCGGCGCCAAGGGCGAGATGCCGCTGGCGGAGTTTCTGGCCGGGCATCGCCAGCTCATCATGGACTACCAGTTCGAGGAAGGCTTCGCCGATCTGACCGCTTCCTTCGCCGAACGCCTGCGCCGCCTTGGCGCCACCACCATGGCCGCGCGGGAATTTGGCGCGGCGCGCGATTTCCTTCTGGCTGTGCGTGATCTGGGGATGCGCGAGGTGGCGCCCGAACGGCTGGACGAGCTGCGCCTGCGCCAGGCCGAGGCGCTGCTCCACGGCGGGCAGGCCGAGGCGGCCGCGCTGGCGCTGGCCGACCCACTGGAGGGGGCGGACGCCGACATGGCCGCCGAGCAGGAACGCCTGCGCGCGGAGGCCTTCGACAAGGCCGGGGACATCCGCGCCCTGCTGAAGGCCCGCGTCGCACAGCCCACGCCCAACTACCTGCGCATGATGGCCAAGGCGCACTACCGCGAGGGCGACTGGGCCGCCGCGCGCAGCTTCTACGAACGCCTCTATGCCCAGCTGGGCGAGGATCTGCCGTTCGGCGAGGCGATCGACTTCCTGCTGGCCGCGCATCGCAGCGGCAAGTCGGACCAGGTGGCCGAGCTGGCCGAGGCCTTCCCCAAGCTTGCCGACCTGCCGCAATGGGCCGAGGTGGCGCGCGGCCTCAGCGGCGAGGATGCGGGCATCGACCCGCTGGGCCGCGGCCCCGTCACCGCGCGGATGGAGCGCGCCGACGAGGTGCTGCGCACGCTGGGGGAGATCGAGGCCGCCCGCCCGTGACCCCGGCCTTCGAATGGCCGGAATTGGCTAGCAGGATGGGTGCACCGCCTTGCGGAAGTGCCACGGTCCAAGCAGATGCCGCATCATTCCATGTGATAAACCTTGCAATCCCCAATGCCCTCATGGATTGTGACAATAAATGGACATATTTCTTTAAACTTCTCGAAACTACGTATGGTTATCTTTGGGCTATAGGTAGTCGAGACCCAGGAACGGGACAGGGGACACTTCGATGAGTATTTCCAGCGCAATGCAGACGGGCGTCAGCGGCTTGCTTGCCAATTCGAAGCGCGTCGGCACGATCTCGGACAACATCGCGAACGCCAATACCGACGGCTACCGCCGCTCTTTCTCCAGCTTCGTGACCTCGGTCGCGGGCTCGGCCGGCTCCATGTCCACGGGCGTGCAGGCGGTGCAGGGGGCGGATGTCGCCCGCGAGGGCGCGCTGCAAAGCACCGGCCGCCAGACCGACCTTGCCATCGACGGCGAGGGGTTCTTCGTCGTCTCGCGCAACCCCGACGAGCCGCTGGAATCCAACTACATGCTGACGCGCGCCGGCTCCTTCGTGCCGGACGAGCGCGGCAACCTGAAGAACAAGGCCGGCTACTACCTGGCGGGCTTCCCGATCGACGCCTCCGGCGCCCTGGGCGTGGTGGACCGCAACTCCTTCGGCGATCTGAGCACGGTGAACGTGGCGGATGTGTCGATGAACGGCGATGCGACCACCCGGATGGACGTGAAGGGCAATCTGCCGTCGCAGGAATCGGGCGTCGCCACGCCGGGCGATCCCTTCATGTCCTCGGCCGAATTCTACAACCCGCTGGGCGACAGCGCGCGGATGCAGTTCGCCTGGCAGCCCACCGCCACCCCCAGCCAGTGGACGCTGACCATCTCCGACGACAGCGGCACGAGCTTCGGCAATGTCACGGTGGATTTCCACGACAGCGGCCCGAACGCCGGCTCGCCGCGGCTCTACTCGGGCGTGACCTCCACCGCCACGGCGCCGGCCGCCTTCGCCTTCGACACCGCGACGGGCACCGCCACCGTGACGATCAACAACGGCGCGACGCCGCAGTCGATCGACATCGGCTTCGGCGCGCCGGATGAATTCACCGGCATGACCCAGTTCGCGGGCGATTACTCGCCCCTCGACGTCACCGCCGACGGCGCGCGCACCGGCACGCTGGTCCGGGCCGAGTTCACCGACCGCGGCGATGTCTACGGCTTCTTCGACAACGGCGCCCGGGTGCCGCTGTTCCGCATCCCCGTGGCGATGATGAACAACCCCAACGCCATGATGCAGACCGACGGCAACGCCTATCGCCCGACCCGCGAAAGCGGCTCGCTGCGGCTGGCCGATCCGGGCGCGGGCAACGCGGGCGTCATCTCTTCCGGCGTGCTCGAAGCCTCCAACGTCGAGATCACGCAGGAGCTGACGGACCTCATCAAGACCCAGCGCGCCTATTCGTCCAATGCCAAGATCGTCACCACCGTGGACGAGATGCTGGACGAAACCATGCGGCTGAAGCGCTAAGGGCAGTAACGGGCCGGGGGAGGGGGGGGGGCCACTGGGGGGGAGTGGGGGGGGG
>JBPEXR010000126.1:0-7007 GCA_052031355.1 Paracoccaceae bacterium | reverse complement strand
AACGCAAATCGCGTCATGTGCGTGCCCCAGCGACCATCAGGGCGATTCTGCGTGCGACGCGGGTGGCGGGCCGCGAAGGGCGCCGGGGCGCGACAGATCGGCGCGGATGGGCTGCAGGGGGGCGGCCCTCAGACCGGGGTGGAATGGGTCTCCTTCAGCACCGCGAGGTTGTATTCGAGATGCGCCAGTATATCCCGCGCCATCATCGGGTCGGAGGGGCGCGGCGCCTCGGCGCTGGGCGTCAGCAGGGGCAGCAGCGCGCCGGCCTGCGCCCGGTTGATGCGGGCGACGAAGGCCTCGTTCGCGCAAAGCTCGCGCACCGCGCCGGTGGCGGGCAGCGCCTCCAGCTGGGCGGTGATCGCGTCGATCTTTCGGGCATGCACCTCGGCCGCGTTGCTGGAGATGCCGTTGGCCGCACATGGCTTGGGCTCGGGCGGGGTGATTTTCAGGAAGGCGTCGCGCATGTCCGCAAGGCCGCGGCGAAAGGCCTCCAGCGAATAGCCGGCGGGGAAATGGCGTTCGGTCACCGTCTTGCGGCACTCGGCCAGGCGAGGGGAGTAGTAGCTGGGGGGTGTCTTGGTCATCCTGTGCCTCATACCCGAACCGAGTGACCAGTGCCTGCCTAGGGTTGCATAACCCGGCTCAGCGCCCAATCCCCCGGGTGTCAGTGGGATAGGTTCATTTCGCGGATCAATTGTGGCGAAAGTTGGGAAGGGTGTGACCCGCAGGCCGCACTCTGCCGTCGGTTGCGACAAGTTTACGCTAGGAAAGCGCAACCTTTGCGCGCGTTCGGCTTGCAGTGCGCGCGCTTTTCGCGCGATGACCGGGCGAGTTGACGACATTCGCGGATGACGATTGGTGAGCCTGACCACCGACCAGCTTTCCCAACTGACCACGCTGATCTACGGCGCCGCCAGCGACAGCCGCTGCTGGGACGAGGTGCTGCGCTACCTGCACGAGCTGACCGGCGCGCGCCCCTTCACCTTCGGGCAGGACATGGTCGCGCGCCGCAACCTGGGCGGGGCCTATTACGGCTACGACCGCGAGGTGACCAAGCAGTTCGAGGATTACTTCAGCCACATCAGCCCCTGGTCGCACAGTTTCGCCCGGATGCGCCCGGGCGAGATCGCCACCGCCGAGGAGCTGTGCCCCACCGCCGAGATCGAGCGGACCGAGTTCTACAATGACTGGGTGCGCCCGAACGAGGATATCGTCGGCGGCGCCGGAATGGTGGTGGAGAACGCCTCGGGCCGCTTCTTCCTGCTGGGCGGCAACCTGCGCCGGAAGGAGATCGACAGCCTGCAGGCCCCCTGGGTGCGGGTGCTGGGCCTGATCCGCCCGCACGTGCGACAGGCGATGGAGCTGCAGAACATGCTGGTGCGCCGCGACATGGCGCTGACCTTGCGGGAGATGCCGGCCGCGGCCTCCACCGCGCGGCTGCTGCTGGACGAGACCGGATACCTTTTGGAGGCAGATACGGCTGCGCAGCGCGCGCTGGAGGAGGGCGCCGTGCTGCGCCGGGCCGGGTTCAACCGGGTCGAGATGGCGCCGAAGGTCGCGCCGCGCGTCGACCTGCCGGCGCGGCTGGGCCGGTTGCGCGCCGCCCAGCGCCTGGCGCTGACGGACGCCGGCGGGCAGGGCTGGGAGATGCGGCTTTTCCCCATGCAGGCGGGGCCGCGGGCCGAGGCGGCCTTGCCGCATCTCTTCCGCTGGCAGCGCAACTTCATCTCCGTCACCCTGGCCCCGCGCGCCGCGCCCGACGCGCCCGAGGCCCGGCTGCGGCGCGAAAAGGGCCTTTCGCCCCGCGAGGCGGCGGTCTGCCTGGCGCTGGCCCGCGGCCGCACGGTCGAGGAGATCGCCGCCGCCCACGACGTGCGCGCGGTCACGGTGCGCAACCAGATCAAGTCGGCGATGTCGAAGATGGAGCTGCGCCGCCAGGTGGACCTGGTGCGCGTGGTGCTGTCCTACGCGGACTAGGGAGATCGCAGTCTAGGGAGATCGCAGGCCGGGGAGTTGCGGAAGGGCCGGGCGGGGCCCGTCTCCGCCCCTGCCGCAGCCGCGCTTTCGAACGCGGGTCCGAAAGGCGGCATCCGGCAGGGCCGGCAAACGGCAACTTGTTACTGCGAACCGGTGCCCCTGGGGCACATGGGGTGAAATAGCCCGGGCCGATGCCCGGACACATGATCCAAATGGATCAAGAATCGCCAGTTTCCGCGTCCCGCCGGCGCCAGACCGTCACCCGCCGCACGGTGAAACGCGCCGGGAAACGGGTCTGCGCATCGGGGTTGCCGGGCCAGGTGCCGCCCACCGCCAGCCCCAGCAGCAGGTACATCGGGCGGTCCAGCCCCGGCGGGGCGGGGCGGGTGAAATAGGGCGCGCCATCGGCGTACCAGGTCAGCCGCCCGCCCTGCCACAGCAGCCCGTAGCGGTGAAAGCCGTCCTCGCTTGGCGCCAGCCGCGCCGTGCCCTGGTCCGACAGATGCGCGCCCCCGGGCCCGGTCCAGTGCACGGTGCCGTAGACCGTCTGCGGCGCATGCCCCAGCACCTCCATCACGTCGATCTCCGGCGGCCAGTCGCCCGAGGCCGGCAGCAGCCAGAAGGCGGGCCACAGTCCGCGGCCGCGCGGCGGGCGGGCCAGCATCTCGAAATACCCCTCCTGCTGGGCGAAGCGGCCGTGGGTGGTCAGCAGGCCCGAGGTATAGGGCTTGCCGCGCAGCGCGTCGGCCAGCGCGGGCGGGCTGCGCGCCGCCTCGATGTGCAACTCGCCATCCCGCACCTTCCAGGGCCGGATCGCGCGGGTTGCCGGGGCGCGGTGGTCGATGCTCCACTGCAGCTCGCCGTTGGTGTCCAGCGAGGCGCCGCTGCCATCCGCCCACCAGTAACTGGTGGCCCAGGTGCCGCCGCCCGCGCCGTCCTGCAGATCGAGGCTTGTGAAATCCGCCTCGAAACTGCGCACCCCGGTGGCGTCCGGCGCGCTTGGGTCGATCCCGCCGCGGGGCGGCCGGCCCGCGCGCCACAGCGGCCAGGCGCCCAGCCCGGCCAGCGCCGCCGCGCCCCCGATCACCCCCCGCCGCTGCCAGCGCCGCGCCGCGGAACGTTGCGTCGCCGCTGGGTTGGCAGGGGAATTACGGGATTTCGTCATAATCTTTCCTAGCTTTGCCTTCAGAACGGGACACGGGCCGAAGCCCGGAAAAACAAGGGGAACGTGATGCGATATTGGCGGCTGGCCATCGGTTTCGTGCTGGTGCTTTGGGCCCTCTACGTGATTGTGGGCGAGCATTTGGCCGGGGCAAGCTCTGATGCGGTGGTCAATGCCGAGGTGGTGACCGTGACCACCCCGATCGCCGGGCGGCTGGACCTGGAAGAGCTGCCGCTGGGCGCCACGGTGGCAGCGCAGGCGGACCTGGGCTCGGTCGAGGATCGCCGCGCCGACCGTATCCGCCGGCACGACCTGGAGATGGAAGCCGCCTTCGAGGCCGCCCGCCTGGCCGAGGCCGAGGCCCGGCGCACCGCGCTGGAGGCCAGCGCCGGCCAGCTTGAGGCGCGCCGCGACGATTACTTCGCCCGCCGGCTGGAGGAATGGCGCCTGCGCCTGGCCCATGCCGAGGCGCGGCTGGAGGACCTGGAGCAGGCCCGCCGCGCGGCCATCGGCGCCGCCATCGCCCCGCCGCCCGTGGCGGCGCTGACGGGCTTTGACGCCCTGCCGGGGCCGGAAGGCGACGAGGCCGCGGGGGAGGGCGCCCGGCGCACCGACGATCTGCCCGGCCCCGGAGCCCTCTCCCTGGCGCGCGAGCGGGTGGACGTGCTGCGCCTCTGGATCGCGGCGGCGGAGAAGGGCGTGCAGCTGGGCGACGGCTACAACGACACCCCGGTGTCCGGTCAGCAACTGCAGGAGATGCGCCGCGCCATCGCCGAGGCCGAGGCCGCCGAAGCGTTGGCCCGCGCTCGGAACGCCGCCGTTCGCAGCCGGCTGGAGGCCGAGCAGGCCGCCAGCAACCGTCTTTCCGCCGCGCGCCTGCGCGCCCCGGTCCGCGGGCTGATCTGGGAGCGGCTGCGCCACAGCGGCACCTACGTGCAGCGCGGCGAGGCGGTGCTGCGCATGCTCGACTGCGACGCGCTGAGCGTTACCGTCTCGGTCACCGAGGAGACCTTCAACGACCTGTCGATCGGCGATGCCGCGAAGTTCCGCTTCAACGGCGACGGCAAGGTCTACCCGGCGGTGGTGCAGCGCTTGGCCGGGGCCGGCGCGGCGACGATCTATCGCCACCTCGCGGTGGCGCCCAGCCAGGAACACCTGGAACGCTATGACGTCATGCTGCAGGTGCCGGGCCTGTCGGCGCCGGATGGCCCGGGCTGCGTCGTCGGCCGCACCGGCCGCGCCTTCTTCACTGACCGCCCGCTGGACTGGCTGCGCGGGCTCTGGCGGGAATGACGCTCTACGCCCAGATGTCCGAGATCCAGTCGGCCGTGGCGCTGCTGGTGCTGGTGATCGGCCTGGGGCTGATCGTGCCCGGCGTCCTCGACCGGCGGCGCACGCTGCACCGGGCGATCATGCTGGGCGGGGCGGCGGTGCTGGCGCTGCGCTACATCTGGTGGCGCGCGACCGAGACGGTCGCCCCGCTGGAGCTGAGCTGGGACTGGGCGGCCAGCTGGTCGCTGCTGGCGCTGGAGGGGGCGACGATGGTCGGCTCGCTCAGCGCCTACCTGCTGCTGACGCGGCGCCGCAGCCGCACGCTGGAGGCGGACCGCCAGTCGCGCTGGTGGGCGCCGGGCCCGGCACCCAAGGCCGCGGTGCTGATCGCCACCTACAACGAGGATTGGGAGGTGCTGGAGCGCACCATCACCGGCGCCGTGGCGCTGGATTACCCGGCCTTCGAGGTGCTGGTGCTGGACGACGGGCGCCGCGACTGGCTGCGCGAGCGCTGCGCCGAGCGCGGCGTCGGCTACCTGCGGCGGCCGGACAACAAGGGCTCCAAGGCGGGCAACATCAACCACGCGCTGGGCCACCTGGCCGCCTCGGGCCGCGCGCCGGAGTTCGTGGCAGTGCTCGACGCCGATTTCGTGCCGCACCGCAAGTTCCTGGCGCGCACGCTGGCCCTTTTCGCCGACCGCGGCGTCGGACTCGTGCAGACGCCGCAGCACTTCTTCAACGCCGACCCGATCCAGCACAACCTGAACCTCTCGCGCTCCTACCCGGACGAGCAGCGCTTCTTCTTCGACCACCTGCAACCGGCGCGGGACGGCTGGGACATCGCCATGTGCTGCGGCACCTCCTCGGTGCTGCGCTGGGAGGCGATCCAGGAGCTGGGCGGGCTGCCGACCGAAAGCGTGACCGAGGATTTCCTGCTGACGCTGGCGCTGCAGGAGCGCGGCTGGTCGACCGCCTACCTCAACGAGGCGCTGTCCGAGGGCCTCGCCCCGGAGGGGCTGGCCGAATACGTCACCCAGCGCGCGCGCTGGTGCCTTGGCCTGATGCAGATCGTGCGCAGCCGCTACGGGCCGCTGGGCGACGGCCTGCGCCGCTGGCGCGATCGGTGGAGCGTGACGGACGCGCTGGTCTACTGGGCGACGACCTTCGTCTTCCGGCTGGGGGCGATCGTCTATCCGCTGCTCTACTGGTACTTCGGCATCACCGCGGTCGATGCGCGCGTGGCCGAGGTGATCAGCTACTTCGGGCCCTATTACCTCTGGGCGATCTTCTCGATGAACTTCATCGCGCGGAACACGGTCATTCCGCTGCTGATCGACGTCAGCCAGCTCCTGGCGGCGGCGCCGATCTCCCGCGCGGTCTTCGTGGGGCTGTTCCGGCCCAAGGGCCACAAGTTCAGCGTCACCGCCAAGGGGGGCGACCGGGGGCGGGTGGTGGTGCAATGGCGGCTGATGATGCCCTTCGTGGTCCTGCTGGCGCTGACGGTGGTCGGCCTGTGGCTGGGAATCATCTTCGACCGGTTCGCGCATTTCGAGGCGGGCAGCGGCAAGATCGTGATTCTGTTCTGGTCCTTTTACAACGTGCTGCTGTTGTCGCTGACCATCCTGACCTGCATCGAGCTGCCGCGCCGCGAGCGTCACGTGATGGACGTGCCCGAACGCGCGATGCTGCGCATCGGCGGACACCGGCCGCACCACGTCTGGCTGGCCAGCCTGACGCGTGACGTCGCCCGCGTGCGCGGCCTGCGCTACGCCCCGGGCGAGCTGGGCGTGCTAAGCATCGACGGCATCGGCGCGGTGCCGGTGACCGTTCTCAGCGTGACGGACGAGGGCGCGCGGCTGAAGATCACCCCGACCGACAGCCAGAACGAGGCGCTGATCCGGCGCTTCCACACCAGTGGCCAGCCGGGGGTGCACGAGGCGCGCCTTGCCGCCATGGCCGAGGCGATCGCCCGGCGCCTGTCCTTCAACGCCTGATCCAAGCCGCGCGCGGCCGGCCGGACCCCGGGCAGGCCCCGCGGCTGGGCGAATCGCCCGGCCCGCGCGGCGCCGCGACAATGCGGCGGAAACATGTCCGATTGATGCCCTTTCCGTCGGGTTTTCGTCGGGATTTGTCTTTGAATTCACAAAGATAAGCCACGAACCCGCGCTATCTAGAAAGGGAGCGGCAAAGAAGCATGCCCCCTGACAGAGCGTGAACCGAAGCAGAAGCGATGCGTTCCCGTACAAAGACTGAAAGAATGCCATGCTTGCGACAGCTCCCACGGCGACGTCCCAACGTCTGCCCTCCCTTAGTCGAGCCTTCTACGGGTTCATCCTGATCCTTTTCGTCATCGCCGCCGCAGCGGTCAGCCTGTTCGTGCTGGCCCGGGCGGAACGGTTCGAATCCTCAGTGCAGGCCGAATCCGCCGAGATGCGCGGCGAGGCGCTGGCGATGAACTTCTCCCGCGCGCTGGGCCGGGAATGGTCCTCGCTGGTCGCGGTGGCACGGGTGATCGACATCAACAGCTATTCGGCCATGGCCCGCCCGGTGAACGCGGTGCCGCGGATGGGCGGGCGCGTCGCCTGGGTCGGGGTGG
>JBPEXR010000125.1:0-7033 GCA_052031355.1 Paracoccaceae bacterium | reverse complement strand
GCAGGAGCGTCTTTCCGCCCTCGCCGCCCAGGTCGAGGAGCTGGAGAAGCGCCCGGTGACCGAGGGCGCCTCGCCCGAGGCGGTCGCCGCCTACGAGCGCGAGCTTGCGCGCCTGCAGGAGGCCGTGGAGGCCCAGCGCGCGGAGATCGAGACCATCGCCAAGGACGCCGCCACGATGGAGGAGAACGCCGCCGAGAGCGCCCGCCAGACGATGGCCCGCGCCGCGGTCACCCGCATCCTGACGGCGATCGACGCCGGCGACAGTTTCACCGCCGCGCTGACCAGCCTGCAGGAGGCCGGCGTCGCCGCGCCCCCCGCCCTGGCCAGCGCCGCCGAGACCGGCGTGCCCACCCGGGCCGCGCTGCTGGACGCCTACCCGGAGGCCGCGCGCGATGCCCTGGCCACCGCCCGCCAGAACGAGGCACCGGCCGACGCGGGCGCGCTGGAGAAGGCGACCAGCTTCCTGCTGGGGCAGGTGCAGGCGCGCTCTGTCACCCCGCGCGAGGGCGATGACACCGACGCCATCCTGTCGCGGGCCGAAGCGGCGTTGCGCGAAGGGCGCCTGGCCGAGGCGGTCGCCGAGCTGGAGACCCTGCCCCCCGAGGTGCGCGCCGAGATGACCGATTGGCTGGCCCAGGCCAGCGAACGGCTGGAGGCAAAGCGCGCCGCCGAAGACCTCGCCTCGAAGCTGAACAGCCAGTAAGGACACCGCGATGCTCTGGTCCCTGATCAAGATCCTGCTCTTCGTCGTCATCGTGGCCGTCCTGGCGCTGGCTGCCGGCCGGCTGCTGGAGGCCGAGGGCGGCGTGCAGATCACCGCCGCCGGTACCGAGATCACCCTCGGGCCGCTGCAGGCGGTCATCGCCATCGCCGTGCTGGTGCTGGCCCTCTGGGTGGTGCTGAAGCTGCTGTCGCTGCTGCGCGCCACCTGGCATTTCATCAACGGGGACGAGACCGCCCTGTCGCGCTATTTCGACCGCAACCGCGAGCGCAAGGGCTACCAGGCCCTCAGCGAGGGGATGCTGGCGCTGGCCTCGGGCGAGGGGCGCACCGCGATGAACAAGGCCGCGCGGGCCGAGAAATACCTCAACCGCCCGGCGCTGACGAACCTGCTGACCGCCCAGGCGGCCGAGGTCGCCGGCGATCACCGCAAGGCCGAGGCGGTCTACCGCGAGCTGGTGAAGGACGAGCGCACGCGCTTCGTCGGCGTGCGCGGGCTGATGCGCCAGAAGCTGGAGGCCGGCGATACCGAGACGGCCCTGCAACTGGCCCAGCGCGCCTTCGCGTTGAAGCCCAAGCATGGCGAGGTGCAGGACACGCTGCTGCGCCTGCAGGCCGAGCGCGAGGATTGGGCCGGCGCCCGCCAGACGCTGAACGCCAAGCTGAAATACGGCAGCCTGCCGCGCGACGTGCACAAGCGGCGCGACGCCGTGCTGGCCCTGTCGGAAGCGCGCGAGCTGCTGTCCAAGGGCCAGACCGAAGCCGCCCGCGAGGCCGCGATCGAGGCGAACCGCCTGTCGCCGTCCCTCGTGCCCGCCGCCACGCTGGCCGCCCGGGCGCTGATCGCCCAAGGTAAGCCGCGCCCCGCCGCGCGGGTGCTGAAGAAAGCCTGGGAAGCACAGCCGCACCCCGAGCTTGCCAGCGCCTTCGCCGAGATCGCGCCGGACGAATCCGCCGAGGCCCGCCTCAAACGGTTCCGCACCTTGCTGACGATCGACCCGGAGCACCGCGAATCGCGCCTGCTGGAGGCCGAGCTGCATCTCGCCGGCGAGGATTTCCCCGCCGCCCGCCGGGCGTTGGGCGATCTGGCCGAGCGCAGCCCCGATGCGCGCATCTGCGCTATCATGGCGGCGATCGAGCGCGGCGAGGGCGGATCGGACGCGGTGGTGCGCGGCTGGCTGACCCGCGCGCTGACGGCCCCGCGCGGGCCGCAGTGGGTCTGCACCAACTGCCACGCGATCCACAACGAATGGGCCCCGGTCTGCGACAATTGCGCAGCCTTCGACACGATGTCCTGGCAGGCCCCGCCCAGCGGCGACATCGCCCTGCCCGGCGGCGCCGAGATGCTGCCCCTGCTGATCGGCCAGGGCGATGCCGCGGCAGAAGCGCGGGAGGCGCCGGACGCCGCCAAGGCCGACGGCGCGCAGCCCCCCGGCAAGGCCCGGGACGCGGCGGACGGAACCGAGAGCCCCGGCGTCATCGGCGCCCCCACCCCGCCCGACGCGCACGAGGCGACGGAGAGCACACGCTCCGACCCAGAGGCGCTGAGCCGCATCGCCATGGCCGCCGGCGAGGTGGAGGAAAGCAGCGAGACCCGCCGAAAATAGGTCTTTTCCGGCGCGCGGGCCGGTGCTAATACCGCGCCCGTGTCGCCGCTGTAGCTCAGCTGGTAGAGCAACGCATTCGTAATGCGTGGGTCGGGGGTTCGAGTCCCTTCAGCGGCACCATTCCCCCAAACGCCCGCCGCTTTGCGAATCAGGCCCCCGGTCGGGCTGTTCGGGCGTTGCCATGCGCGGGCGGCGGCCCCTACCGCGCATCCCGGCGGATCACGCCTCCGCCACCTGCGGCGGCAAGCTCTCGCTCCACTGGCGCAGCGCGTCCAGAAAGCCCAGCGCCGTGCGGCCCAGGTCGGTGATCGTGTATTGCACCGAGACCGGCGATGTCTCCATCACTTCGCGGTGGACCAGGCCCTGCGCTTCGAGCTGGCGCAGCCGCTCGGTGATCATCTTCTTCGAGGCGCCCCCGACCATGCGGGCCAGGTCGTTGAACCGCACTGGCCCGTCCTTCAGGTGCCACAGGATCGAGCCGGTCCACTTGCCGCCGATGATGCGCATCCCCCGCTCGATGGCGCAGGGCTCGACGCAGGCGTCATGGACGTGCCGGCGCCCCTTCGGATCCGCTTCCACCCGTGCCTTCATCGATCGATCTCACTCATTCCCTAGGTTACAAAAAGTATACTAGTTGATTTAGGTGTCCGTCCATCCCTATCTCGTCGCCCACACGACCCCGCCATCTGCACGAGGACCGATACCATGAGCAAGATCCTGATCCTGAACGGCACGCAGCCCTACCCCTTCGCCCCCGGCAAGCTGAACGCCACGCTGGCGAGCCGCGCCCTGGAACGGCTGGAGGCGCAGGGCCACGAGGTGCGACTGACCACGGTGGCCGAGGGCTACGACGTGGAGGCGGAGGTCGAGAACCACCGCTGGGCCGACGTGGTGATCCTGCAGTTCCCGGTGAACTGGATGGGCGTGCCCTGGTCCTTCAAGAAGTACATGGACGAGGTCTATACCGCCGGCATGGACGGGCGGCTCTGCGCCGGTGATGGCCGCAATGCCGAGGCGCCGAAGGCGAACTACGGCATGGGCGGGACGCTGGAAGGCACGCGCTACATGATCTCGGCGACCTTCAACGCCCCGCGCGAGGCTTTCGACGACCCATCCGAGGCGTTCTTCGCCGGCATGTCGGTGGACGACCTGCTGCGCCCCGTGCATCTCAATGCGAAGTTCTTCGGCATGACGGCCCTGCCCACCTTCGCCGCCTTCGACGTGATGAAGAACCCCGAGATCGACGCCGACCTCGACCGCTTCGACGCGCATCTGGACGCCCTGTTCGCGGGGGCCGAAAATGTCGCGGCCTGATATCGTTCTCTACACCGCCAACACGATGAACGGCTGGAAGCCGCTGATCTTCCTGCACGAGGCGCAGATCGACTACGAGCTGGTCAACATCGACTTCTCGAAGAAGGAGCAGCACGCGCCCGAGTACCTGAAGCTGAACCCGAACGGGAAGATCCCGACGATCTGGGACCGGGCCGAGGAGCGGGCGATCTTCGAATCCGGCGCGATCCTGTGGCACCTGGCCGAGAAGTACGGCCGCTTCCTGTCCTCCGATCCGGTGGAACGGTCGGAGACGCTGCAATGGCTGTTCTTCCAGGTCGGCCACATCGGACCGATGATGGGCCAGGCGATGTTCTTTCAGCGCATCGCCAAGCCCAACGGCGACGAGGTGCCCTATGCCATCGACCGCTACGTGACCGAAAGCCGGCGCCTGCTGGAGGTGCTGGACAAGCGGCTGCAGGGCCGCGACTGGCTGGTGGGGGGCGAGATGTCGATCGCCGACATCGCGACCTACCCCTGGGCGCGCAGCTACTTCTGGGCCACGGTAGAGGTGGAAGGGCTGGCGCACCTGCAAGCATGGTTCGACCGGCTGGACGCCATGCCGCGCGTCCAGGAGGCCTTGCAATTGCCCGAGCCGCGGCCCTCGGCCTTCGGCAAGGGCGATATCGAGGCCGCCGCCAAGGCCAACGCGGCCCGGTTCAGGGAGGACAAGTCATGACGCTGCGCGTGGACATCGTCTCGGACGTGGTCTGCCCCTGGTGCGTGATCGGCTACCACCAGCTGGCCAGGGCCGCGGCCGAGACCGGCATCGGGATCGACGTGCATTGGCACCCGTTCGAGCTGAATCCGCAGATGGCGCCGGAGGGCGAGAACCTGCGCGCGCACCTGGCGGCGAAATACGGCACCACGCCCGAAGGCTCCCGCCAGGCGCGCGCGCGGCTGACGGCGATGGGGGCGGCGCTGGGGTTCACCTTCAACTACGCGGACGACATGCGGATGGTGAACTCCTTCCGCGCCCACCAGCTGATCGACTGGGCCAGACCGCAGGGCAAGGCCCATGAGGCGAAGCTCGCCCTCTTCCGCGCCTTCTTCACCCGGCGCGAGGACCTGCACGATATCGCGGTGCTGTCCGCCGTGGCCGCGGAGATCGGGCTGGACGCCGACTCGGCGCGGCGCGCGCTGGAGGAGGGCCGGCACGCCGCCGCGGTGCGCGAGGCCGAAGCCTTCTGGACCTCGCGCGGTGTCTCGGGCGTGCCGGCGATGGTCTTCGACCGGCGGCACCTGGTCACCGGCGCGCAGGGCGAAGAGGGCTACGCGCGCATCCTGCAAACATTGAACGCGGAGGCCGCCTGATGGACATCACGCGCGAGGAGAGCGACAACAAGGGGCGTTACTGGCTGACGCAAGGTGGGCACGAGGCCGAGCTGACATACTCGCGCCTGGGCAATGCCGCGATCATCATCGACCACACCGGCGTGCCGGATGCCCTGCGCGGCCGCGGCCTGGGCCAGCAGCTGGTGGCGCGGGCGGTCGAGGATGCCCGCGCCGAGGGGCGAAGCATCGTGCCGCTTTGCCCCTTCGCCGCGGCGCAGTTCAAGCGCCACGCCGAGTGGCAGGACGTCTTGCAGAACGGCGCCTCATCCGGCCCGAAGGGTTAGCGCCGCGGGCGTGGCCCGCCGCCCGCATGGCCCCGGGGGCGCGGGATCGGGGCTTGCGGGTCACGTCCGCGCCTTCTCGAACGCGGCCCAGGCCTCTGCGAAGGCGTCGAAGTCGAACCCCGGCGCGCGGGCGGCGTCCAGCACGATGGCCTCGGTCGCCTGCATCTTGCGGATCGCCTCGCCCAGCTCGGCCTCGTAGCCGCGCGGGATCACCAGGGCGCCGTGGCGGTCGGCGTGCACCAGCTCCCCGTCGGCGATGGAAAGGCCGAAGACCGTGACGGGCGCCCCGACCTCGCGCACGTGGACGAAGGCGTGGCTGGGACCGACGGAGCCGGCGATGACCGGGAAGCCCTCCGGCAAATCGCCCAGGTCGCGCATCACCCCGTTGGTCAGCGCGCCCGATAGGCCGAACCCCTTGTGCACCGTGGTGTTGATCTCGCCCCAGTAGGCGCCCACGGCCTCTGCGCCGTCGAGGTCCTCGATCACCGCGATGGCCGGGCGCGGGCCGGTGGCCATGTGGCGGTAATACTCCATGCGGCGGGTGCGGATCACCTCCGGCGGCTCGCTTGGCGGGGTGGCCGCCGCGATGCTGGCGGTGCGGGCATAACCGACGATGGCCCCCGCATCGGGATCGCTGCACAGCACGGTGCCGCGGGTGAACCGGTCGAACCCGCGCTTTCCCTCGATGACCTCGATCGCGTTGCAGACGGTGGGCGTGTCGACCCGCCGCAGCAGGTCCAGCAGTTCGGGGGTCAGCTTGTCGGTCATGGTGCCTCCAGCCAGCGGGCCAGCGCCGCGTTCGTCTCTTGCGGTTTTTCGAGGGTCGGCATGTGGCCCGCCCCGTCGATGATCGTCAGTGTCGCGTTGGGCAGGAGATCCGCCATCAACTCGTGCCGGGCGACGGGGCACAGCGCATCCTCGCGCCCGCAGAGCACCAGCGCGGGGCCTTTGAAGGCGCGCAGGGTCTCGCGCTGGTCCGGGCGGTCGCGCAGGGCGACCGACTGCCGGACGAAGACCTCCGGGCCAAGGTCCAGCGCCATCTGCATGCAGAGGTCCAGGAGCTCCCGCTTGCCGGGCCCATCGGCAAGGTAGTTGGGCTTCATCTCGTCGCGCATCACCTCGGCCAGGCGGCCGGCGTGGGCCTTGTCGATCTGCGGGCCGCGCCGCGCCTTCACCTCTTCGGCCTCGGCCAGCGGGTTGGTATCCAGGAGCGCCAGACGCTCCACCCGTTCGGGGGCCTGGCGCAGCACCTCCATGGCGACGATGCCGCCCATCGACAGCCCCGCCAGGGCGAAACGCGCGGGCGCCTGCGCCAGCACCGCGGCGGCCAGGCCCTGCATGCTTTCCGCGCCCGAGATCGGCGCGTGATGCACCACCCGGCGCCCCGAGAAACAGGCCGTCTGGGGGCCGAAAAGCCGCGCGTCGCACATCATGCCGGGCAGCAGGACCAGCGGTGTCATTGCGCCAGCGCCGCCCCTTCGGCCAGCGCCGCGAGCTTGGCATAGGCGATCGCCGGGTCCACGGCGCCGAAACCGGCGAAGGTGCCGAAGCCGCAATCGCTGCCGGCCATCACCCGATCGGCGCCGACGATCTGCGTGAACCGCTCGATCCGCTGGGCCACGACCTGCGGATGCTCGATGAAATTGGTCGTCGTATCCACCACCCCGGGCACCAGAACCTTGTCGTCCGGGATATCGGCGCGGCGGTCGCGGAAGACCGTCCATTCGTGGGCGTGGCGCGGGTTCGACGTCTCGA
>JBPEXR010000124.1:0-13096 GCA_052031355.1 Paracoccaceae bacterium | reverse complement strand
CGATCCGCCAGGGCAACGACTTCGTCGTCTGCGCCGCGGCCAAGCTGCCGCTGGGCAACGCCCCGCAATGGGTGCACGAGGTCTACGGCTTCGCCATCGCGGTGCTGACCTTCGCCATCGTCTTCGGCGCCTTCGCCGCCAACGTCCTCTACGGCGCCATGCGCGCGGTGCCCCAGGCGCAGCTCGAAACCGCCGCCGCCTACGGCATGAGCCCGCGCCAAAGCTTCTGGCGCATCCTCGTGCCGCAGATGTGGGTCTATGCGCTGCCCGGCCTGTCGAACCTTTGGATGGTGCTGATCAAGGCGACGCCCCTGCTCTTCCTGCTGGGGGTCGAGGATATCGTCTACTGGGCGCGCGAGCTTGGCGGCTCGAAGACGCCGCGCTTCACCGACTACCCGCACGGCGACTGGCGCATCTGGTATTTCGCGGCGCTGCTGGTCTTCTACCTGCTCTTCACCAAGGCCTCCGAAGTGGTGCTGGAGCGGATCATGACGCGCCTCACCCGCGGGCAGGCCACCACCGGCGGTGAAGCACAGCGGAGGGCGGGCGCATGAGCTGCTGGGAAACCCTCGCCGACTACGGCCTGCGCTCCATCGGCATCGGCGAGCGCCTGCTGCCGCGCAACGATTTCACCCTGTGCCAGCAGTTCGTGCTGATCGGCTCGGGGATGCTGTGGAACATCTACTTCGCCGTGCTGGCCCTCAGCGCCGGTTTCGCGGTGGCCACGGCGGTGGCGCTGGGCAAGTTCTCGCGCAGCTTCTGGCTGCGCAAACCCTCGGAATGGTTCATCTTCATCTTCCGCGGCTCGCCCCTCTTCATCCAGTTCTTCTTCGCCTACTTCCTGTTCCTGTCGCTGAAGGGGCAATCCTCGTTCTTCGATCCCTTCACCTCGGCCTGGGCCGGGGCGCTGGTGGTGCTGATCCTCAACACCGCCGCCTACTCGGGCGAGATTTTCTACGGCGCGCTGCGCTCCATCCCCAAGGGGGATGTCGAGGCGGCGGATGCCTACGGCCTGTCGGGCTGGACGCGCTTCAAGCGCATCATCTGGCCGACCATGCTGCGCCTCGCCTGGCCCGCCTACACCAACGAGGCGATCTTCCTCTTCCACGCCACGACGCTTGTCTTCTTCTCCGGCTTCCCGGCCTGGCAGCAGCGGGGCGACGCCCTCTATTACGCGAACTACTTCGCGGACAAGACCTTCAACCCCTTCGTGCCCTACCCGATCCTGGCGGGCTACTTCATCCTCTTCACGCTGCTGATCGTGGGGCTTTTCGGGCTGGTGAACCGCCGCCTGAACCGGCACCTGCCGCAAGAGGTGCGCCGCCCGCTGAAGATCCGCCCCAACTTCATGCGCTAGCGGGCACGGGCGGGCACTGGCGGGCACTGGCGCGCCGCGTGCCCCGGCCCCCGCGCGCCTAGCGCCAGGCGGCGATCATCTTTTCGGCCAGCGCACCCATGTCGGGCGCCACAAGGTCCGGCGCGGGCAGGCCCTCGGCCGGCAGCACGGCATTGCCGGGCCGGGTCACCAGCGCCCCCTTCGCCCCCGCCGCCTGCGCGCCCAGCGTGTCCCAGAGGTGGCAGGCGACCAGGCAGGTCTGGCCCAGCTCCACCCCGCAGGCGCGGGCGACATGGGCATAGGTCTCGGGCGCCGGCTTGAACCGCTTCACCGCCGCGACGCTGAAGCTCTCCTCGAAGAATTTCGCCAGCCCTGCCTTCTCCAGCGGGCTGGGCGACGGACCGGGGGGCGAGTTTGTCAGCGTAACCAGCCGGAACCCCGCCGCGCGCAACCGCTCCAGCGCCGGGGCGGCGTCGGCATGGGCGGGCATGGTCGCGATACGCTGGCCCAGCTCATCGGCATCGGCCTCCGTCACCTCCACCCCGGCGATCTTCGCCTGCATGAAGAAGGCCCCGCGTGCCAGCGTGCCGAAGGGGGTGTAGAGCCCCGCCAAGGTCATCGACTGCGAATAGAGAACCAGTTGCGCGAACCATTCGCGCATGGCCCGTGCCTCGCCGAAGCAGCGCGCGAAGAGCGGCTCCAGCGCGGTGATGTCGAGCAGCGTTTCGTTAACGTCGAAGACCAGCACATGGGGGTTGGTGCTGCGGGGCATGGGCAGATCCTTTCATGTCCGGGCGTTCGCATTCGGCCCTCCGGGTTCGGGCGCCGGGAAGCCTCCGGGCGCCCGCGCGCCCGCGTCCCCCCGGTGCGCCAGCTTGCGCCCCCCGCGCCGCGCGATCAACCGTGCGGGGCGAAGTCGCGCGGCATCAACTGCCCTCTGGACAAGTAGGCTTCGCCC
Organism: Paracoccaceae bacterium; assembly: GCA_052031355.1. Lineage (GTDB taxonomy): Bacteria > Pseudomonadota > Alphaproteobacteria > Rhodobacterales > Rhodobacteraceae > JBPEXR01. The sequence goes on along the minus strand of JBPEXR010000124.1, from coordinate 10,802 downwards.
CGTCAGAATTTGATCAAATTCACGCAACTGCCTTTTCGAGGCCCCATGGATCCCACGGATTTCCGGACGTTCCGCGTCGCGGCTTGCGACCTGAACGGCCAGATGCGCGGCAAGCGCCTGCCCAGCGCCGATGCCGACAAACTTTCGGACGGCGCGGTGCGCATGCCGCTGTCGGTTCTCAACGTCGATGTCTGGGGCGCGGACATCAAGAACTCGCCCCTTGTCTTCGAAACCGGCGACGCCGACGGCGTGCTGCTGCCGACCGAACGCGGCGCCCTGCCCATGCCCTGGCTTACCGCGCCCTCGGCGCTGGTGCCCATGTGGATGTTCGACGAGGAAGGCCGCCCCTTCGAGGGCGACCCCCGGCACGCCCTCGCGCGGGTGCTGGAGCGTTACACCGCCAAGGGCTGGCAGGTGCAATGCGCCACGGAGATGGAGTTCTACCTCGTCGACGACAGCGGCCCGCACCTGGCCCCGCCGATCAACCCGGTCTCCGGCCGTCCAGTGGCCGGGCACGCCATCCTCTCGGTCCGCCAGCTCGACGCGTTTGATGCCTATTTCACCGAGCTTTACGACGCCTGCGAGGCGATGGACATTCCCGCGCAATCGGCGATCTCGGAAGGCGGGCTGGGCCAGTTCGAGATCAACCTCAAGCACCGCGACGCCATGATGGCCGCCGACGACGCCTGGCTTTTCAAGGCGCTGGTCAAGGGCCTGGCGCGCAAGCACGGCATGGCCGCGACCTTCATGGCCAAACCCTTCGCCGAGGACGCGGGCAGCGGCATGCACATGCATTTCTCGCTGATCGACAAGGCAGGGCGCAACCTCTTCGACGACGGCGGCCCGCAGGGCACGGAGTTGCTGCGCCAGGCCGTCGCCGGCTGCCTGGAGGCGATGCCCGCCTCCACGCTGCTCTTCGCGCCGCACGGGCCCAGCTACGACCGGCTGGTGCCCGGCGCCCATGCCCCCACCGGCGCCGGCTGGGGCTACGAGAATCGCACCGCCGCGATCCGCATCCCCGGCGGGCCCAGCGCCGCCCGCCGGATCGAGCACCGCGTGGCCTGCGGCGACATCAACCCCTACCTGGTGATCGCCGCCGTGCTGGGCGCCGCCCTCGACGGGATGGAACGCGGCGCCAACCCGCCGGAGCCAATCACCGGCAACGCCTACGCGCGCGACTTGCCGCAGCTGGCGCCCGACTGGCAAAGCGCCATCGACCGGTTCGAAAGCGATCCGCTGATCGCCCGCATCTTCCCGCCCGGGCTGATCGAGAACCTGGTGCTGACCAAGCGGCAGGAGCTTGCACGCCTTGCCGAGGTGGATCATCAAGATCACTGGAAAATCTACCTGGAGGCGGTCTAGCGCCTGGCGCCGGCCCGCCCCGACATTTGATCAAATCACAGAGGCTCCATGAAGATCGGCATCCTGCAAACCGGACACGCGCCCGAGGACCTGGTCCGCGATTCCGGGGAATACCAAGCCATGTTCGCCCGCCTGCTGGACGGGCACGGTTTCGACTTCGCCGCCTGGCCGGTGGTCGACGGCGTCTTTCCGGAAGGTCCCGAGGCGGCGGACGGCTGGCTGATCACCGGCTCCAAGCACGGCGCCTACGAGGATCACCCCTGGATCCCCCCGCTGGAGGACCTGATCCGCAGCATTGTCGCCGCGCGCCGGCCGCTGGTCGGCATCTGCTTTGGCCACCAGATCATCGCCCAGGCCCTGGGCGGCAAGGTCGAAAAATTCCCCAAGGGCTGGTCCATCGGCCCGACCGAATACCAGATCGACGGCGAGACGCTGACGCTGAACGCCTGGCACCAGGACCAGGTGACCGAGCTGCCGCCCGGCGCCCGCGTCGTCGGGCAAAGCGATTTCTGCGCCCATGCCGCCCTCGTCTACGACGGGGATGAGGTGGAAGGCGGCGGCCCTGCGCCCGTCTACAGCTTGCAGCCGCACCCCGAGTTCTCCGCCGATTTCGTCCGCGGGCTGATGCAGACCCGCGCCCGCGGCGTGGTGCCCGAGCCGCTGCTCGCCGGGGCGGAGGCGCGCCTTGACGCGCCGCTCGACGCGGCCCGCGAGGGCGCACGCATCGCCCGCTTTTTCAAGACAGGACAATTGTCATGATGGATTTCGTCGCCAGCCTTCCCGCCGCCGCCCAGGCCTACCTGGAGGGCCGGCGCCTCGACGAGGTGGAATGCGTCATCGCCGACCTGCCCGGCATCGCGCGCGGCAAGGCCGTGCCGGCCAGCAAGTTCGCCAAGCAGGCGCATTTCCACCTGCCCAACTCGATCTTCTTCCAGACCATCACCGGGGATTGGGGCGAGGCCGCGGGCGAGGAAGGCTTCACCGAGCCCGACATGATCCTGAAGCCGGACATGAGCACCGCCACCGCCGCCCCCTGGACCGGCGACTGGACGCTGCAGGTGATCCACGACGCCTTCGACCGCGCCGGCGAGCCGGTGCCCTTCGCGCCGCGCAACGTGCTGAAGCGCGTGGTGGGCCTCTACCGCGCCAAGGGCTGGGAGCCGGTCGTCGCCCCGGAGATGGAGTTCTTCCTCGTCGCGCGCAACATCGACCCGGCCAAGCCGATCGAGGCGATGCTCGGCCGCACCGGGCGCCCGGCCGCCGCGCGGCAGGCCTATTCGATGTCCGCGGTGGACGAATACGGCCCGGTGATCGACGACATCTACGATTTCGCCGAGGCCCAGGGCTTCGAAATCGACGGCATCACCCAGGAAGGCGGCGCCGGCCAGGTGGAGATCAACCTGCGCCACGGCAACCCGGTGAAGCTCGCGGACGAGGTCTTCTACTTCAAACGCATGATCCGCGAGGCGGCGCTGCGGCACGATTGCTTTGCCACCTTCATGGCCAAGCCGATCGAAGACGAGCCCGGCTCGGCCATGCACGTGCACCATTCGGTCCTCGACGTGGAATCGCGGCGCAACATCTTCGTCGGCCCGCAGGGCGGCGAGACGGATGCCTTCTACCACTTCATCGGCGGGCTGCAGCGCTACCTGCCCTCGGCCACCGCGATCCTGGCGCCTTACGTCAATTCCTACCGGCGCTACGTGAAGGACCACGCGGCGCCCATCAACCTGGAATGGGGGCGCGACAACCGCACCACCGGCATCCGCGTGCCCATCGCCTCGCCCGAGGCGCGCCGGATCGAGAACCGCATGGCGGGGATGGACTGCAACCCCTACCTCGGCATCGCGGCCTCGCTGGCCTGCGGCTACCTGGGGCTGGTCAACGAAGTGCGCCCCTCGCGCCAGTTCCGCGGCGATGCCTACGAGGGCGAAGGCGACATCCCCCGGGTGCTGGGCGAGGCGCTGGAGCTTTTCGAGGGCGCGACGGAGTTGCACGACGTGCTGGGGCCGGAGTTTGCCCGCGTCTACGGCATCGTCAAACGCGCCGAATACGACGAGTTCCTGCAAGTCATCTCCCCCTGGGAGCGGGAGCATCTGCTGCTGAACGTCTGAGCCCCCGCGCGCGCCCGGCGCCCCCAACGCGCCGCCGCCTTCCTGTTTCGCGAACCCGCAAGGTGCCCCATGGCCTTGAACCTTCTGCACGCCAACGACCGGCCGGGCGATTATCCCGCCAGCTGGTACGCCGCCACCGCCAAGCCGCTGCCCCCCTTCGCGGCCCTGCAGGGCGAGGCGCGCTGCGACGTGGCCGTGGTGGGCGGCGGCTACACGGGCCTCTCGGCGGCGCTGCACCTGGCCCGGCGCGGCTACGACGTGCGCCTGCTGGAGGCGCACCGCGTCGGCTTCGGCGCCTCGGGGCGCAACGGCGGGCAGCTTGGCTCGGGCCAGCGGGTCGGCCAGAAGGCGCTGGAGCGGCTGGTAGGCCCCGAGGATGCCGCCCGCCTGTGGGCCCTCGGGCAGGACGCCAAGGCGCTGGTGCGCGGGCTGGTGGCCGAGCATGACATCGCCTGCCACCTCAAGCCCGGCGTGGCCGAGATGGCCTATTCCGACGCCGAGCGGCGCGAGCTGCACGAAGAGGCCGAGCATCTTGCCGCCCGCTACGGCTATGCCGAGATCACCCCGCTGAACACCGAGGAGGGCCGCGCCCTCTGCCCCTCGCCGGTCTACCGGGGCGGCATCCTCGACATGGGCGCGGGGCACCTGCACCCGCTGGCCTTCGCGCTGGGGCTGGCCCGCGCCGCGGCGGGCGCGGGCGCCCAGATCCATGAGCGCAGCGAGGTGACGGCGCTGGAGGCGGGCACCGCGGGCGCCCCCGTGCGCCTGGCGACGGCTCAGGGCAGCCTGCGCGCCGATCACGTCATTCTGGCCTGCAACGGCTATCTCGGCGATCTGGTCCCGCCGGTCGCGCGCCGGGTGATGCCGATCAACAATTTCATCGCCGCCACCGCCCCCTTGGGCGAAGAGGCGCGGCGCGTGCTGACCCGCGACGTGGCGGTGGCCGACACGAAGTTCGTGGTGAACTACTTCCGCCTCAGCCACGACGGGCGGCTGCTGTTCGGGGGCGGCGAAAGCTATGGCTACCGCTTCCCGCGGGACATCCGCGCCAAGGTGCGCGCGCCGATGCGCCAGGTCTTCCCGCACCTGGCCGATGTGCCGATCGACTACGCCTGGGGCGGCACGCTGGCGATCACCATGCGCCGCCTGCCCTACCTGGCGCGGCTGGCGCCGAACATCCTCAGCGCCTCGGGCTATTCGGGGCACGGGCTGGGCAACGCGACCCAGGCGGGCAAATTGATGGCCGATGCCATCGCCGGCCAGGCCGAGGGGTTCGACACCATGGCCCGCATCCCCAGCCTGCCCTTCCCGGGCGGCCGCCACGCCCGCGCGCCGCTGCTGGCGCTCGCCATGTCCTGGTACGCGCTGCGCGACCGGCTGGGGGTCTGAACGCGAAAAGCCGGCCGCGGGGGCCGGCTTTCATGCGCGAAGCGGGCGGCGGGCCTAGCCGTCGCCCATCCGGTTGAGCTTGCTCTGCAGCTCCGCGAGCTGCTTCTTGATCGCGTCCAGGTCGTCGGCGCTGCGGCCGCTGCCGCCCGGCTGGTCGCCGCCGCCCGCGCCCGCGGTGCCGGGCCAGGCGCCCAGCCCGCCGGTCATCGCCTGCAGGAAGGCCTGCTGCTGCTTCTGCATCGCCTCGAAGCCGGGCATCTGCGCCAGCGGGCTCATCTCCAGCATTTTGCTTTGCCCGTCGCGCAGCATCTCGAAGGACATCTGCAAAAACTGCGGCACGATCGAGCCGGCCTGCGAGGTGTAGCTGCGCACGAGGTCCGTCAGCACGTCCACGGGCAGCACGCTTTCGCCCCGGCTTTCATGTTCGGCGATGATCTGCAGCAGGTATTGCCGCGTCAGGTCGTCCCCGGATTTCAGGTCGACGATCTGCACCTCGCGCCCCTCGCGGATGAAGGCGGCGATATCCTCCAGCGTGACGTAATCGCTGGTTTCGGTGTTGTACAGCCGGCGGCTGGCGTATCGCTTGATCAGCAACGGCTTGTCGGCTTTGGCCACGAGACCCTCCCAGATGACGCAGTGCAGCGAAGCTTAGGCGTCGAGCCTGCAAAAAGAAAGGGCGGGCTGCAAGAGCCCGCCCCATCAAAACGGTTCGGGGGGAGGATCCCGGACCGTCGATCCGTTCCGCGCTTACTTGTTGACGGTCGCGGCGCGCTTGGTGGCGGCGGTTGCCTCTTCGCCGGCCTTCTTGGCGGCGGAGGTCGCCTGCTCCGAGTAGTCCTGACCTGCGGTCATCATCACTTCGACCGTCTCGGTCTGCGCCGACTTGGCGATCTCGGCGAAAGCGGCCAGGTTCTCGGCTGCGATCTCGGCCTGGGCCGAGGCGAACTCGCCGAAGGCCTTGGCGTATTCGGCCGGCTCTTCCTTGGCAGTGGTCACGACGCTCAGCTTGTTCAGCGTCTCGCGGGTCCACTTGTTGGACAGCTCGGTCGACTTGCCGAAGGCGTCGATCGCGACCTGTGCCAGTTTCTCGTTCAGGGCCGCGGTGGTCTTGAAGGCGCCGTTGAACTGGGTGTTGTCCATGCGGAACGCACCCATCATGTCCTTCATCATCGCGTTGACATCCATTGCTTGTGCCATCTCGAAATCCTTTTCTGATGCGGTGTGACGGGCCCACCCCGTTGCGGGACCACCCCGCTGTTTCTGCATCTGCGAGGAATATGCATGCCGCAGCGCAGCATTTCAAGGGTTAATGCTGCACTGCGGCAAAAAACTTCCCCAAGGTAAGGAAATCAACCTTTTGCCTTCCGCTTCACGTAGTCGCCGGGCGCCTCGCCCAGCACCGGCTGGCCCGAATCGCCCGGCTTGCGCGCCGGAACCAGCGGGCCCGACCGCTCGCGCAGCCACAGCTCCCACCGCGGCCACCAGGAGCCTTCGTGGAAGGCCGCCCCCTCGCGCCAGGCCCCGGCCGGCAGGTCCAGATCGGGGTTGGTGTAATGGCCGTACTTCTTCTTGGTGGGCGGGTTCACGATGCCGGCGATATGACCCGACTGCGACAGGATGAAGGTCTTCTCCTTCGCGCCCATCATCGAGATGCCGCGGTAGCTGTCGACCCAGGCGGCGATGTGGTCCGTCTCGCAGGCGATGGCGCAAAGCGGCACGTCCACCTCCGACAGGTGCAGCACCTCGCCCAGGATCTTGAAGCCCTCGCCCCCGGCAAAGCGGTTCTGCTGGCACAGGCCGCGCAGGTATTGCATCGCCATGCGTCCCGGCAGGTTGGAGCCGTCGCCGTTCCAGTACAGCAGGTCGAAGGCCGGCGGCGCCTCGCCCATCATGTAACTGCGGATCGCCGGGCCATAAACGAGGTCCCGCGCCCGCAGGAAGGAGAACGTCCGCGCCATGATGAACGAGCGCAGGATGCCGCGCTCCTTCACCTCCTCCTCGATACCGTCGATGAAATCGTCCTGCAGGAAGGGCGTGAACTCCCCCTGGTCCGAGAAATCGGTCAGCGTGGTGAAGAACGTGGCCGAGCGGATGTCGTCCTGCCCGCGCTTCTTCAGCAGCGCCAGCGTCAGCGCCAGGGTGGTGCCGGCGATGCAATAGCCCACGGCGTTGACCTGGCGCTGCCCGGTGCGGGACTTCACCTCCTCCACCGCGGCCAGCACGCCTTCCTCGATGTAATCCTCCAGCCCGATCTCCGCGAGGCTTTCGTCCGGGTTCACCCAGGAGACGACGAAAAGCGTATAGCCCTGCTCGGTGATCCAGCGGATCAGGCTGTTCTGCGCCTTGAGGTCGAGGATGTAGAACTTGTTGATCCAGGGCGGGAAGATGATCAGCGGCACCTCGCGCACCTCTTTGGTGGCGGGCTCGTACTGGATCAGCTCCATCATGCGGTTGCGGAACACCACCTTGCCCGGCGTGGTGGCGATGTTGCCACCCAGCTCGAAGGCGCTGTCGTCGGCCAGGCGCACGACCAGCTCGCCGTCGTTCGCCTCGAGGTCCGCGACCAGGTTCTCCAGCCCCTTCACCAGGCTTTCGCCCTCGGTCTCCAGCGCCCGCTCCAGCGCGTCGGGGTTGGTGCCCAGGAAGTTGCTGGGCGACATCATGTCGACGATCTGCTGGGCGAAGTGGCGCAGGCGGCGCTTGTCCTTCTCGCTCATGTCGTCGACCTCGCCGACGGAGGCGAGAATGGCCTGGGCGTTGGTCTCGTACTGCTGGCGGATCAGGCGGAAATAGGGGTGCTTGTGCCACAGCGGGTTGGAAAACCGCGGATCGGAGGGCGGCGGCGTCTCGCCCTCATCCGCCGCGTCGTCCAGGCCCATCGCCGCGCCCTGCGCCATGGCGGCCGAGGCTTCGGCGTAATGGCTCAGCGACTTGCCCCAATAGGCCACCTGCTGCTCCATCAGCTTGGCCGGGTTGGCCAGCATCTCCTGCCAGTAGCTGGTGGCGGCCTTGGCGAAAAGCGCCTGGTCGGGGCCGGAAAGCTGCGGCTTGGCCGGATCGCGCCGTGCCATGGCGGCGATCAGCCGCTGCGACAGCGCTTCGATGCGTTGCAGATTCTCCTGCATCCGCGCCATATCGCGGGTTTCCGTATCGTCCCGAGTTGCCATGTTTACTTTCTCCCCCTACTTTTCTGCTATGCAGCATGATGCCGCGGGCAGTCCCGGCAACGCTGCCCCAGATGTGGCGCGCCAGGCGCGCCAGACAAGGAGACGCCAATGCGCTACATGGCGACCTACGACCTGATGGAAACCGTCCGCAACACCAATCAGTGGTTGGGGGCGACGGCCCAGGCGATTGCATCCTACCCGATGTTCAGTGCCACGCCAAACCCGGCCGTGCACTGGCTGGGGGCCTGGGGCAAGGTGACCGAACGCAGTTTCGAGCGCATGGTCTGCAAACCGGACTGGGGCATCGATTCGATCACCGGCGAGGATGGACGCGACCACCTCGTCTCGGTCGAGCCGGTGGTCAGTAAACCCTTCGGCGACCTGGTGCGCTTCGACGTGGCCGACCGCGCGCCCGCGCCGCGCAAGGTGCTGCTGGTGGCGCCGATGTCCGGTCACTATGCCACCCTCCTGCGCTCGACCGTGAAAAGCCTGCTGCGCGATTGCGACGTCTACGTGACGGATTGGCACAACGCGCGCGACATTCCCGTCAGCGCCGGCAAGTTCGATGTCGAGGATTACACCCTCTACCTGGTCGACTTCCTGCGCCACCTCGGGCCGGACACGCATGTGATCGCGGTTTGCCAGCCCGCCCCGCTGGCGCTGGCCGCCACCGCCTACCTGGCGGAAGAGGACCCGGAGGCCCAGCCCCGCACGCTGACCCTGATCGGCGGCCCGATCGACCCGGACGCCGCCGCCACCGAGGTGACGGACTTCGGCCGCCGGGTGACCATGGGCCAGCTGGAAGGCACGATGATCCAGCGCGTCGGCTTCAAGTATCCCGGCGTCGGGCGGATGGTCTACCCGGGGCTGCTGCAGCTGACCTCCTTCATCTCGATGAACGCCGAGACGCACACCCGCGCCTTCACCGAGCAGATCCTGCGCGAGGCCCGCGGCGAGGCCGGCGAGCAGGACCGCCACAACCGCTTCTACGACGAATACCTGGCGGTCATGGACATGACGGCAGAGTTCTACCTCTCCACCGTCGAGCGGATCTTCAAGAACCGCGAGATCGCGCGCAACGTCTTCACCGTGGACGGCCGGCAGGTGGACATCGGCAAGATCACCACCGTCGCCGTCAAGACGGTCGAGGGCGCCAACGACGACATCTCCGCCCCCGGGCAATGCGTCGCCGCGCTGGACCTGCTGACCGGCCTGCCGGACGCCAAGAAGGCCTCGCACGTGGAGCCTGGCGCCGGCCACTATGGCATCTTCGCCGGCAAGGCCTGGCGCAGCAACATCCGCCCGCTGGTGCTGGACTTCATCGACGCCAATTCGGACGCGCCGGGCGGCGCCGCACCCCAGCGCCGCGGCACCCCGCCGGGCGACAAGGGTGGCAAACCCGGCAAACCGGGCAAGGCTGCCAAGTCCGACCAGGACGGCAAGCCCGGCGCGCCCGGGTCCGCCAACGGCGCCATGCCGGTCTAAGGCCCGGGGCGCGCGGCATGACCCCTCCCGGTGTCGCCGCGCGCCCCGTGTCGCGCCCCATCTCGCGCCCCATTTCGCGCCCTGTCTCGCGTCTTGCCGCCGCCCTGGCGCGGCCCTTCGTGGGCCGTGGGTTGGCCCGGGCGCAGGTGACCCTCTGCATCCCGACCTACCAGGCCGAGGGGTTCATCGCCCGAACGCTGAACTTCGCCTCCGGCCAGACGCTGCAGGACCTGCGCATCCTCGTCTCCGTCGATCAGAGCGTGGATGCGACCGCCGCGCTGTGCCATGCCCACGCGGCGCGCGATCGGCGCGTCGAGGTGGTCGAACAACCCAGCCGGCGCGGCTGGGCGGGCAATGTCACCGACATGATCGCCCGCGTCGATACGCCCTACTACGCCCTCTATTTCCACGACGACATGCTGCTGCCGCAGTTCTGCGAGCGCCTGCTGGCGCCGCTGCGGGCCGATCCAGGCCTGGCCAGCGCCAATTGCGCCGTGACGGCGCTGGGGGCCGAGGCCACCTTCGCCCCCGCCGCGCGCTACGAAGGGTCCACGCGCGAGCGGCTTTTGCCGCTGTTCCTGTCGGACCAGATCCCCGGCGCGCCGATGCGCAGCATGGTGCGCACGGATGCCATGGCGCAGGGCACGCTGCTGGACACCGACCCGCAGGGCATCAACCACCATTACGGCTACCTCGCGCGGATGATGCTGGCCGGCCCCGCCGCGGCGGTGGACGAGGCGCTCTACCTACGCTGGCTGCGCAAGGACGGGATGGTGGCGGGCTGGTCCCGGCGTCCATGGCCGGATCAACGCGCCGCCTGGGACCGGGCGCTGGCGCTACTCCTGCCGGCCCTCGACGCGGCGCTGGCGCCGCCCGATGCGGCCGCCGTCAAACGCGCCGCGCTGCTGCGCGCGCGCTGGCACCTCTACCAGAACGCCAAGGCGCCGGAGGAGCAGCGCGCGGCCCTGACCTACCGCGCCGCCGAATGGGCCGACCTGCCCGCGGGCGATGGCCCCGCCTTTGCGGACATGGAAGCCCGCCTCACCGCCGCGCAAGCGCACCTGACCTGATCCCCGACCCTGCAAGCAGACCCCCGAAGGGGCTTGCCGCGCCGTGCGGGGCGTGGAACCTATACCCATGTCCCAGGCCCAGCCCCCCGCCGATGCGCAGCCCTCCGAGGGCCCCTTGCCCGACGGCGCGCGGCTGATCCGCTTTCCCAGTTTCAGCGACGCGCGCGGCACCCTGGTGCCCTTCGACGAGGATCGCCTGCCCTTCGCCCCGCGCC
>JBPEXR010000123.1:0-3359 GCA_052031355.1 Paracoccaceae bacterium | reverse complement strand
TTGGGGGCGCTGCCCCCTCTGGCGCCTGCGGCGCCATTCACCCCCGGAGTATTTGGGGCGAGATGAAGGGGGATCGGGGGCGCGGCGCGGTGGGTGGCGCCCCCGGCAGGTCACATGTTCTCGACCTGCGGCATGCCGAGGACGTGGTAGCCGCCGTCGATGTGGATCACCTCGCCGGTGGTATAGGCGCCGGCGTCGGAGATCAGCCAGACGGCGGTGCCGCCGACGGCCTCAAGCGTTGCGTTCTCGCGCAGCGGGGCGTTCATGCCGGCGAACTTGTAAGTCTTGCGCGCCCCGCCGATGGCGGCGCCGGCCAGTGTCTTCATCGGGCCGGGCGAGAGGGCGTTGACGCGGATGCCGTCGGGGCCGAGATCGTTCGCCAGGTAACGCGTCGCGGATTCCAGCGCGGCCTTGGCGACGCCCATGACGTTGTAGTTCGGCACCACCTTGTTCGAACCCTGGTAGGTCAGCGTCAGCAACGTGCCGCCGTTCTCGACCATCATCGGATGGGCGCGGCGCGCCACTTCGACGAAGGAATAGCAGGAGATGTCGAGCGAGTTCTTGAAGTTGGCGCGGCTGGTGTCGACGAAGCGGCCCTGAAGCTCGGTCTTGTCGGAATAGGCGATGGCGTGGACCAGGAAGTCCAGCCGGTCCCAGCGCTGCTGCAACGCCTCGAAGGCGCGGTCCAGCGAGGCGTCGTCGGTCACGTCCACGTCGACCAGGAAATCCGAGCCGACGCTTTCGGCCAGCGGGGCGACGCGCTTGCCGAAGGCCTCGCCCTGGTAAGTGAAGGCCAGCTCGGCCCCCGCCTCGGCGCAGGCCCGGGCGATGCCCCAGGCGATGGATTTCTCGTTCGCGACGCCCATGATGAGGCCGCGCTTGCCGTTCAGGTTGATGCTCATCCGCCTACCCGTGATACTTGCTTAGCAGCATGGAGCCGTTGGTGCCGCCGAAGCCGAAGGAATTGGTCATCACCGTGTCCAGCCCGGCGTTGTCCACCCGCGACGTGGCAATTTCCCTTGCGTCAAGCGCGGGGTCAAGCGTTTCCACGTTGATCGAGGGGGCGATGAAATCGTTCTCCAGCATCAGCAGGCAGTAGATCGCCTCCTGTGCGCCGGTGGCACCCTGGCTGTGGCCGGTCATCGACTTGGTGGAGCTGATGGGCGGCGTCTGGCCCTCGCCGAAGACGCGGCGCACGGCCTCCACCTCGCCGACATCGCCGACCGGGGTCGAGGTGCCGTGGGCGTTGATGTAGCCGACCTTGCGGTCTTCGGGCAGGCTTTGCAGCGCCAGGCGCATCGCCCGCTCGCCGCCCTCGCCCGAGGGGGCGACCATGTCGTGCCCGTCGGAGGTCGCGCCGTAGCCGGTGACCTCGGCGTAGATCTTCGCGCCGCGGGCCTTGGCGTGCTCCAGGTCCTCCAGCACCACCATGCCGCCGCCGCCGGAGATGACGAAACCGTCGCGGTCCGCGTCGAAGGCGCGGCTGGCGCGTTCGGGGGTGTCGTTGTACTTCGAGGACATGGCGCCCATCGCGTCGAAGAGGCAGGAAAGCGTCCAGTCCAGCTCTTCCCCGCCGCCGGCGAACATCACGTCCTGCTTGCCCATCATGATCTGCTCGGCCGCGTTGCCGATGCAGTGCAGCGAGGTGGAGCAGGCCGAGGTGATGGAATAATTGATGCCCTTGATCCGGAAGGCGGTCGAGAGGTTCGCCGAGACGGTCGAGGACATGCACTTGGGCACCGCGAAGGGGCCGATGCGCTTGGGGCTGCCCTTTTCCAGCACCGTCTGGTGCGCGGCGAGCATGGCCGAGGTCGAGGGCCCGCCCGAGCCGGCGACCAGCCCGGTGCGTTCGTTGACGATGTCGCCCTCCTCGAGCCCCGCATCGGCGATGGCCTGGGTCATGGCGATATGGGCATAGGCCGCGCCCGGCCCCATGAAGCGCAGCGTGCGCTTGTCCACGTGCTCGGCCAGGTCCAGGTCGATCGCCCCGGCCACCTGGCTGCGGAACCCGTGTTCCTTCATCGCCTCGTTGGCGGTGATGCCCGACTTGCCCGCCTTCAGCGCGGCGAGCACCTCTTCGGCATTGGTGCCGATCGAGGACACGATGCCCAGACCGGTTACGACGACACGGCGCATGGCTTTCTCCTTCATGTGTCGAAAGTTTCGGCGGTCAGCTTTCCGACAGCGCCACTTTCATGTCCTTGACCTGGTAGATGGTCTCGCCATCGGCCTCGACCCGGCCATCGGCAACGCCCATGGTCAGCCGGCGGGTCTGCACGGCCTTGGTGAAATCCACGTAGTAGGTCAGCATCTTGCGGTCCGGGCGGACCATGCCCGTCAGCTTCACCTCGCCGACGCCCAGCGCGTAGCCGCGGCCCTTCCAGCCGCGCCAGCCCAGGTTGAAGCCGGTGAGCTGCCACAGACCGTCCAGGCCCAGGCAGCCGGGCATGATCGGGTTGCCGGGGAAGTGGCATTCGAAGAACCACAGGTCCGGCTTGATGTCGAATTCGGCCACCACGTGGCCCTTCCCGTGCGCGCCGCCGTCGCCCGAGATATCGGTGATGCGGTCCATCATCAGCATCGGCGGTTCGGGCAGCTGCGCGTTGCCGGGGCCGAACAGCTCCCCGCGCGCACATTTCAGCAGATCGTCCTTGTCAAAGCTGGTGGGATATTCGGACATTGGACGCTGCGCTCCTTGCTAGCTGTCGAGGTTCATTCCTCCTAGCACCCGTCAAAAGGGCCATGCAAGCGCCGGTTGGGGGCGCGCGCCCCTTGCCCCTTCTGGCCCGCCCGGGCCTGGCCGGACCCGCGAAGGCCCGGCGCCGGAGGGGCGCGATGGCGCGCCCGCGGCGGGGGATGTTGAAATCGCCCCCGCGCGGCCTCTATACTAGGCACGATGGACACGCAGCCTCAGACAACCGACAGCAGCACCCGCCGCGGCCACGCCTGGCTGGCCAGCGCCGGCCTGCGCCCGACCCGTCAGCGCCTGGCGCTGGCGGCGCTTCTCGTGGGCGACGGGCACAACCGCCACGTGACCGCCGAAAGCCTGTTCCAGGCGGCGGAGAGCGCCGGCGAGAAAGTCTCGCTGGCGACGGTCTACAACACGCTGCGGGCCTTCTGCTCGGCCGGCCTGATGCAGGAGATCACGGTGGACGGCTCGAAAAGCTACTTCGACACCAACACCCACGATCACCCGCATTTCTTCTGGGAAGACGAGGCGCGGCTGACCGACGCCCCGGCCGAGGAGCTGCAGATCACCCAGCTGCCCAAGGCGCCCGAGGGCGCGCAGATCGCCAAGGTCGACGTGGTGATCCGCCTGCGCCGCAAGTAGCGCGTCATCTGTCAGGAAGCCCCCTGCC
>JBPEXR010000122.1:0-2844 GCA_052031355.1 Paracoccaceae bacterium | reverse complement strand
GGGCCCGGGCCGGGGGGCGCGCCGCGGCTCACGCCGGGGGTCCCGCCGGAACTCCCGCCCCCGGCGCGGCCGCGGCAGGCCTCAAGTCAGAGCGACATGTAGTCATGCTTCTCGGCCTTGCCGCCGGGGTGGGTGACGGCGCCCTTGTAGGTCTCGCCCACCAGCTGGGCGTATTTCCACAGCGCACCCGAGGCGTAGATCGTCTCGCGCGGGCCGGCCCAGTCCTTCTTTCGGGCCTCCAGCTCTTCCTCGCTGAGATCGACGGTGATCGCGCCCTTGATGGCATCGATGGTGATCATGTCGCCGTCCTTCAGCAAGGCGATCGGCCCGCCGTGCGCCGCTTCGGGGCCGACGTGGCCGACGCAGAAACCGCGCGTCGCGCCCGAGAAGCGCCCGTCGGTGATCAGCGCGACCTTCTTGCCCATTCCCTGCCCCGACAGGGCTGCGGTGGTGGCCAGCATCTCGCGCATGCCGGGGCCGCCGGCGGGGCCCTCGTTGCGGATGACGATCACCTCGCCCTCCTTGTAGGCGCGCTGCTGCACGGCGGCGAAGGCGTCTTCCTCGCATTCGAAGACGCGGGCGGGGCCGGTGAAGACCTGCTCTTCCTCGCTCATGCCCGCGACCTTCACGATGGCGCCGGCGGGAGCCAGGTTGCCCTTCAGCCCGACCACGCCGCCGGTTTTGCTAAGCGGGTTGGACACCGGGTAGATCACCCGGCCGTCGGCCTCGCGGGTGATGAGGTCCAGCTCCTCGCCGATGGTGCGGCCGGTGGCGGTGATGCAATCCTCGTGGATCAGGCCGGCCTTGCGCAGCTCCTTCATCACCACCGGCACGCCGCCGGCCTCGTAGAGGTCCTTGGCCACATATTGGCCGCCGGGCTTGAGGTCGACGAAATAGGGCGTGTCGCGGAAGATCTCGCAGACGTCGTCGAGGAAGAAGTCGATCCCCGCCTCATGGGCGATGGCCGGCAGGTGCAACCCGGCGTTGGTCGACCCGCCGGTGCAGGCGACCACGCGGGCGGCGTTCTCCAGGCTCTTGCGGGTGACCACGTCGCGGGCGCGGATGTTCTTCTCAAGCAGCGTCATCACCGCGCGGCCCGAGGCCTCGGCGTATTGGTCGCGGCTCTCGTAGGGGGCCGGCGCGCCGGAGGAGTTGGGCAGCGCGAGGCCGATCGCCTCGGAGACGCAGGCCATGGTGTTGGCGGTGAACTGCCCGCCGCAGGCCCCGGCCGAGGGGCAGGCCACGCGCTCCAGCACCTCCAGCTCGGCGTCCGAGTAGTTGCCCGCCTGGTGCTTGCCCACCGCCTCGAAGACGTCCTGCACGGTCACGTCCTTGCCGTTCAGCCGCCCCGGCAGGATCGAGCCGCCGTAGATGAAGACCGAAGGCACGTTCAGGCGCACCATGGCCATCATCATCCCGGGCAGGGACTTGTCGCAGCCGGCCAGGCCGACCAGCGCGTCGTAACAATGCCCGCGCATCGTCAGCTCGACCGTGTCCGCGATCGCCTCGCGGCTTGCGAGGGAGGAGCGCATGCCCTCGTGCCCCATGGCGATACCGTCGGTCACGGTGATGGTGGTGAACTCGCGCGGGGTGCCATGCGCCTCCTTGACGCCCATCTTCACCGCCTGCGCCTGCCGGTTCAGCGCGATGTTGCAGGGCGCCGCCTCGTTCCAGCAGGTGGCCACGCCGATCAGCGGCTGGTGGATTTCCTGCTCGCTCATGCCCATCGCGTAATAATAGGACCGGTGCGGGGCCCGCGCGGGCCCTTCCGTTACGTGGCGGCTGGGCAATTTGGACTTATCGAACTTCGTCATGGCTCTCTCCGGCGCGAAATGCTTGGCTTCGGGTCTAGGCCAGCGTTGCTGTGCGCGCAAGCCGCGCCCGCCCCCGCGCACGCGTTGCATTTCCCCGCGCCCCGGATTATTTCAGCCAAACGCTTTTTGCAGAGGCCAGGGGGCACGGCATGAACTGGATCACCAACTACGTCCGGCCGCGGATCAACTCGATCTTCTCGCGCCGCGAGGTGCCGGAAAACCTGTGGACCAAGTGTTCCGACTGCGGAACCATGCTGTTTCACCGCGAACTGGCGGACAACCTGAACGTCTGCACCAACTGCGGCCACCATATGCAGATCGCGCCGCGCGCGCGCTTCAAGGCCCTGTTCGATGGCGGCGTCTTCACCGAGGTGAAAGTGCCCGAACCGGTGACCGACCCGCTGCACTTCCGCGACCAGAAGCCCTACCCGCAGCGCCTGAAGGCAGCGCAGAAGGCCACCGGCGAGAAAGAGGCGATGCTCGTCGCCGAGGGCGAGGTCTGCCGCACGCCGATCGTCGCCGCCGCGCAGGACTTCTCCTTCATGGGCGGCTCGATGGGCATGTATGTCGGCAACGCGATCATCGCCGCGGCCGAGCGCGCGGTGAAGCTGAAGCGGCCGCTGGTCCTTTTCTCCGCCGCCGGGGGCGCGCGGATGCAGGAGGGCATCCTCAGCCTGATGCAGATGCCGCGCACCACCGTCGCGGTGCAGATGCTGAAAGAGGCCGGGCTGCCCTACATCGTGGTGCTGACGCATCCGACGACCGGCGGCGTCACCGCCTCCTACGCGATGCTGGGCGACGTCCAGATCGCCGAGCCGAACGCCCTGATCTGCTTTGCCGGCCCGCGGGTGATCGAGCAGACGATCCGCGAGAAGCTGCCCGAGGGCTTCCAGCGGGCCGAGTACCTGTTGGACCACGGGATGCTGGACCGCGTCACCGACCGCCGCGCCCTGCGCGACGAGCTGGTGACCATTATCCGCATGCTGATGAAGCAGCCCCCCGCCGTGAAGGGCGACCTGCCGCGGCCCGA
>JBPEXR010000121.1:0-2212 GCA_052031355.1 Paracoccaceae bacterium | reverse complement strand
GCGCCGGGGTGGTTGCGGGCTCGGCTCGGGAACTCTGCGGTCATGAAATCCTCCAGTCCTCCTCGCGAAAGGCTTTCGCGACCATCTAAGCTAAAAGCGCGGCCGCGCCACATTCAAGCGGCGATTGTTCTGCCCCGGCGGCATCGGCGGACGGATGACACAACGGTGATCGGCGCGTGCGCGGAAGGATGGCGGCGGGGGCGCCGAAGCGCGACCCCTCAACGCGAAACGGCCGCCGCCCGGTGGGGCGACGGCCGCTGCGCGACAGATCGGGCGATCACTCGCCGATGGTGTCCAGGTAGGCGATCAGGTTGGCGCGATCCTCGACGTCCGGCAGGCCGGAGAAGCTCATCTTCGTGCCCGGGGCCCAGCCCTTCGGGTCCTCCAGGAAACCGTCGAGGTTCTCGGGCGACCAGACCTCGGCCACCTCGACCAGCGCGCCGGAATAGCTGAAGCCGGGGACCGAGCCGACCTCGCGGCCGACCACGCCGTAAAGGTGCGGGCCGGTGCCGTTGGCGCCGTCTTCCAGCTTGTGGCAGGCGCGGCACTTGTTGAACACGCGCTCGCCGCGGCCCGGGTCGGCCGAGGCCAGGACTTCGGCGAAGTCCATCTGCTCGCCGCCGCCCTCGGCGCTGTCTTCTTCGGCGCCGGTGTCGATGACGTAGGCCTGTGCGTGCTCTTCGTCCCCGTGGCTTTCCGCCCCGACGTGATAAAGGGTCTCGGCAGCCCAGTTGCCAAGCAGGAAGATCAGCAGCGCCCCGCAGAAACCGCCGAGGATCTTGGTGAAGGTCATCGTGTCAAACATCGCGCCCCGTGTCCAAATCGGTATCGTTCGGCGCTATCTACCCGCTTCCCTCGCCCCGGCGCAAGGTGTAGTTACCGCGACCAAACGCCCGGGCCGGCAGGCCCCGGCGGGCACTTCAGGGGGACGCAGCCGCAATGACAGCCCGTATCGCCTTCCAGGGGGAACCCGGCGCCTATTCGCACCAGGCCTGCATCATGGCCTGCCCGGAGATGGAGCCCCTGCCCTGCCGCAACTTCGAGGATGCGATCGAGGCGGTCCGCTCGGGCACGGCCGCGCGGGCGATGCTGCCGGTGGAGAACACCACCTACGGGCGCGTCGCCGACATCCACCGCCTGCTGCCGCAAAGCGGGCTGCACATCGTCGCCGAGGCTTTCGTGCGCGTGCATATCAACCTGCTGGCCGTGCCGGGCGCGCGGCTGGAGGACGTGCGCGAGGCGCATTCGCACCTGGTGCTTCTGCCGCAATGCGCGGGCTTTCTGCGCAAGCACGGCATCACCGGCCGGGTCAGCCCCGACAACGCCCGCGCCGCCCGCGAGGTGGCCGAGCGGGGCGAGGCCAGCCACGCCGCCCTCGCCTCGGAGCTGGCGGCGGAGATCTACGGGCTGGAGGTTCTGGCCCGCCACATCGAGGACGAGGGCAACAACACGACGCGCTTCCTGGTCATGGCGCCCGAGCCGGACCTGAGCCGCCGCGGCGAGGGCCAGATGATGACGACCTTCGTCTTCGAGGTGCGCAATATCCCGGCCGCGCTCTACAAGGCGATGGGCGGCTTTGCCACCAACGGCATCAACATGACCAAGCTGGAAAGCTACATGGTCGACGGCTCCTTCACCGCGACGCGTTTCTACGCCGACATCGAGGGGCATCCCGACGATCCCGCGGTGCAGCGCGCGATGGACGAGCTGGACCATTTCACCAACTCGATCGACATCCTGGGCGTCTACCCGGCGGACCGCCCGCGCTGAAGCGGCGCGCCAGGGGCGCCCTGCGCGCGCCGATCCCGGCTCACGCCTGGGTCAGCCGCGCCTCCAGGTCGCGCGCGTATTCGGCCATGCGCAGGCGGAAGCGCTTGTCGATCTTGCCGCGCGTCAGCTTCAGCGACTGCAGCAGCAGCTTCGCCGGCAGGCTGTCCGCCACCAGCGCCACATCGACGTTCAGCCGGGTCCGCCGGTCCGACAGGGCGGCCAGGTCGATGATGGCGCGCGCGCCCAGCCCGCCGGTGCGACTGTCGAAGATCAGCGTGTTGGGCGGGGCGTAACGCGTCAGGTCGATCCGCATCTCGCGCGGCTTGCCCTGCAGGCGGAAGCCGGCGGTCCAGGCCATGCCCGCGGCCGGCGCCTCGGGATCGCCCGCAAGCCGCGTCACCGTGATGCCCCGGGCCCGGGCGCGCGCCTCGACGCTGCGCAC
>JBPEXR010000120.1:0-7513 GCA_052031355.1 Paracoccaceae bacterium | reverse complement strand
CTCGGTCTCTGCCGCGGCTTCACCTTCCGCGCCCTCGGCAGCGGCGTCGGTGTCGCCGGCCTCGGCGTTCTCCTGGGTGCTGGCTTCGCCCTCGACATTGCCTTCGGTGCCGGCCTCGCCCGCGGTTGCGGTCTCCGGCGTATCGCCGGTCTCGGCCGCGCCCTCGGTGGCGGCGTCACCGCCTTCGGTCTGCGCCTCGCCTTCCGCGGCGGCCTCGGCCTCCTCGGTCTGCGCCTCGCCCTCGGCGGTGGTCTCCGCTTCCTCGGTCTGGGCCTCGCCCTCGGCGGCAGCCTCGGCCTCTTCCGTCTGAGCCTCGCCCTCGGCGGCGGTTTCGGCTTCTTCGGTCTGGGCGTCACCCTCGGCACCGCCTTCCGCGGCGGCCTCGGGGTTCACCTCGGTCTCGGCACCCGCTTCGGCGCCGGCCTCGCCCTCGGCGGTCTCAGGTGCCGCGGTGCTCTCGACCGCTTCGCCGTTCTCGCTCTCGGTGGTCACGACCTCATCGGCGGCTTCCTCGGTGGCGCCGGTGGCCTCCTTCACCTTCTCCTTGGCGTTCTCGACCGCCTCGTCGAGCTTCTCCTTGCCCTCGGACACAGCCTCGGCCGCCTTGTCGAGCAGGCCGCCTTCCTCGGCCTCGGCCTCGGCTTCCGCCTGGGCTTCGGCGCCGGTCATCTCGTCCGGGGTTTCCTGGTCGGGGTCGGCGCAGGGCTCCTCGACGCCTTCGCCGCAGAGCGGCAGCT
This sequence comes from Paracoccaceae bacterium, assembly GCA_052031355.1. Taxonomy (GTDB): domain Bacteria; phylum Pseudomonadota; class Alphaproteobacteria; order Rhodobacterales; family Rhodobacteraceae; genus JBPEXR01. Next base: position 6,776 of record JBPEXR010000120.1, on the reverse strand, counting down.
CGGTGGTGCCATCGGCGCTGGCATTGGCGTTGGCATTCGCGTCCTGCGCCATGATCGGCGCCGGCAGGGCCAGACCCAGGCACAGGGCCACGGCCGTGGTCGATTTCAGCAGCATGCGTGTCATCTTGTCCAATCCTTGTCCTTGAAGCGCGCAAGGCGCGGCTTTGACGGACAACGCGGAGGGGGCACGCAGGTTTCCGGCCCGCGGCGCGGATCGGCGATTATTCGCCTTGCAGCCAGGCGCGCAGCCGCGCCCGCTCGTCCTGCGCGCCACCGGCGGCGGACAGCAGATCGCCCAGCGCCTCCAGCGAGGCGACGGAATGACCGGCGCGGAACAGGTCCACATGCGGCAGCATGGCGCGGATGCCGGCGGCGCGCGGGGCGAAACCGTCCCAGCGCAGCAGCGGGTTCAGCCAGATCACCTGCCGGGCGGAGAGATGCAGCCGCTCCATCTCCCGGCCCAGCGCCTCGGGGGCGCCGCGGTCGAGACCGTCGGTGATCAGCAGCACCACCGCCCCCTGCCCCATCAGCCGGCGCGACCAATCGCGGTTGAAGGCGTGCAGGCAATCCCCGATGCGGGTGCCGCCTTCCCAATCCTGCGCCTCCGCCCCGGCGGCGGCCAGCGCGGCGTCGACATCGCGGCGGCGCAAGTGGCGGGTGATGTTGGTCAGCCGCGTCCCGAAGGTGAAGGCATGGACCTGCGCCCAGCCCGGCCCCTGCCGGTTGCTGACCGCGTGCAGGAAGTGCAACACCATGCGGCTGTAGGAGGACATGGAGCCCGAGATGTCGCACAGCGCGATCAGGTTCGGCCAGCGTTGGCGCGGGCGGGCGCGGCAAAGCTGCGTCATCTCCCCACCCTGCCGCATCGCCCGGCGCAGCGAGCGGGCGCGGTCGAACCGTGTCCCCGCCGGCGCCGGGCGCAGGCGGCGGGCCGGCAGGGGCCGGACAGGCAGCGACATGCGCGAAAGGAGCCGCCGCGCCGCCGCCGCCTCCGCCGCGCTCATCTGCTCGAAATCGAGGGTCCGCAGCCGTTCGCGTGCCGCCGCCGTGCCCGCGGCGTCGATGCTGATCTGCACCTCCTCCTCCCGCGCCGGGGGCTCGGGCGCCTCGGCCGCCGGCAAGCGGCCGTCCAGCAGCGCCTGCGCCGCGCGCATCTCCCCCGGTTTGGGCGCGCGGTCCTTCTGCACGCCGCGCAGGCTGGGCAGCATCATCGCCATCATGTGTTCAAGGTACCGCGGGTCGCGCCAAAACAGGCGAAAGACCTGGGCGAAGATCACCCGGTGCTCGGGGCGCGAGATGAAACAGGCGGCCAGCGCATGGTAGAAATCCGCCCGGTCGGTGAAGCCGGCGGCCGCCACGGCACGGACCGCGTCCACCACGCGCCCCGGCCCGATGGGCATCCCGGCGGCGCGCAGGGCACGGGCGAAATGGGCGATGTTGCGCGCCAGCGCCGGGTTGTCCGGCAGGTCGAGCGACGGCGCCTCGGCCATCTCAACCGCCGGCGGGCGCGCCGTGGCCGCCGGGCGCACCGGGCGCACCGGTCTCACCGGGCGCCGCCTCGCGCGCCTCGGCCAACAGGCGCGCGGCTTCCGAGCCCTCGATGCGCTGGATGTCGTCCTGGTACTTCAGCAGTGCGCCCAGCGTGTCGCTGATCACCTCGGGCGACAGGTCGACCACGTCCAGCGCCAGCAGGCACTTGGCCCAGTCGATGCTTTCGGCGACGCCGGGCTTCTTGAACAGGTCCTCGGTGCGCAGCCGCTGGACGAAGGCGACCACCTCGCGGCTAAGCGCCTCGGAAGCCTCGGGCGCCCGGGCGCGCAGGATCTGCGCCTCGCGGGCGAAGCCGGGATAATCCACCCAGTGATAGAGGCAGCGCCGCTTGAGGGCGTCGTGCACCTCCCGCGTGCGGTTGGAGGTCAGAACCACGATCGGCGGCGCCGGCGCGCGGATCGGGCCGAGTTCGGGCACGGTGACCTGGAAATCGCTCAGCGCCTCCAGAAGGAACGCCTCGAAGGGCTCGTCGGCGCGGTCCAGCTCGTCGATCAGCAGCACCGGCGGGCCGGCGGGATCGGGGCGCATGGCCTGCAGCAGCGGCCGCTCCACCAGGTAGCGGTCCGAGAAAAGCTCGGCCTCCAGCGCCGCGCGGTCCTGCGCGGCGGCGCCGGCGGCTTCGGCGGTGCGCAGGGCGATCATCTGCGCGGCGAAGTTCCATTCGTAGACCGCGGACCCGGCGTCCAGCCCCTCGTAGCATTGCAGGCGGATCAGGCGGCGCCCCAGCCCGGCGGCGAGGGCCTTGGCGATCTCGGTCTTGCCGACGCCGGCCTCGCCTTCCAGGAACAGCGGCCGGCCCAGCCGCAGCGCCAGGAAGACCACCGTGGCCAGGGCGCGGCTGGCCACATACTGCTGCCCGGCCAGAAGGTCCTCGACCTCCTCGATGCTGGCGGGCGGATGGGGGGTGGCGGATTGGGTCATCGGCTCCTCCTGCGGCCAGCAAGCACGCGCGGGCGGGCGCGGTCAAGCGGCTGGCCCGAGGCCGGCAAACCGCCCAACACCTGCCGCATTTCGCGCGCCCGCCCTACGGGGCGCGATTGCCGTTTCGTGACCAATCCGCCCGCCTTGCGCAGATTGTTGCGCGCAGGGCGGCGTTGCGGGGGCAAAACACCCTCTTGCCGCGCAAATAACGCGCCCCATTTGACACTCAAACGCTTCGCAATTTAGCCTCATTTCACGCCGCCGGGCCCTGCCCGCCGTGGCGCATCGCCCAGAAGGACGCATCGATGCCCGAGGATATGACCGTCGCCGCCGCCCCCAACGCGCAGCTGCCCCGCCTGGCGGGCCTCAGCAAGGCCGACTGGCTGACGCAGATGGAGCGGATCGCCGATGCCCAGGGCTACTTCCAGCCGCTGGGTCCGCGCCACTGGGCCGCCTTCATCGAGGGTGGCGACACGCTGATGGTCAGCTTCGAGACGCTGCAGGGCATCCAGGCCCTGTCTGAGGAAGGTCACCCGATCGGCATGTCCGTGTCGCGGCGCGAAGGCTTCTCGCAGCTGATCCTGCTGTCCGACGGCGACACCTGGTTCCGCGAGGAACTGGTCTATGCCTATTTCGACCGGCTGATCGACGACGGGTTCTTCGACGAATTCGAGGACGTGCTCTTCTTCGGCGCCGGCCCGGGCGGCTATGCGGCGGCGGCCTTCTCGGTCGCCTCGCCGGGGGCGCGCGTGGTGGCGGTGCAGCCGCAGGCGACGCTGACGCCCGCCATCGCCGGCTGGGACGACCGCTTCGTCGAGGAACGGCGCCGCGACTTCACCTCGCGCTATGGCTACGCGCCCGACATGCTGGACGCCGCCGAGTCTGCCTGCATCCTCTTCGATCCCTGCGAGCAGCTGGACGCGATGCACGCCGCCCTCTTCGCGCGGCCGGGCGTCACGCTGCTGCCGATGCGCCGGCAGGGCAACGCGCTGCTCTGGGACCTGATCGAGATGGGCCTGCTGAACAAGCTGCTGGCCCTGGCGGCGGACGGGCTGCTGGACGCGCAGGTCTTCGCCCGGCTCTACCGCGCGCGGCGCGACTATCCGCCCTACCTGCGCAAGTTAATGGCGCAGCTCGAATCCGAGGGGCGCGAGCGCCTGTTGCTGGGCCTGTGCCGCAACGTGACCGCGCGGATGCACGCGCCGCGGTTCAAGCGGCGGATGGAAGCGCTGGAAGCCTCGCTCTAGCGCCTCGCCCCGCCCGTCCTGCCCGCCGGTACGATCGCCCGCCTTCCCACTGGCGCCCCGCGGCGCGATCTTGTAACCCGGCGGCATGAGCCGGACCCTGACCCTTCGCCGCCCCGACGACTGGCACCTGCACCTGCGCGATGGCGCCATGCTGCAAGCCGTGGCGCCCGAAAGCGCGCGCCATTTCGCCCGCGCGATCATCATGCCGAACCTGGTCCCGCCAGTGGTCACCGCCGCCGATGCCCGCGCCTACCGCGAGCGCATCCTGGCCGCCCTGCCGGAGGGCAGCCGCTTCACCCCGCTGATGACCCTCTACCTGACCGAGGATACCGACCCCGCGGACCTTGCCGCCGCGCATGAGGCCGGGCTGATCACGGCCGTGAAGCTCTACCCCGCCGGGGCGACGACCAATTCCGCTTCCGGCGTGCGCGACTTCGACCGCGTGCGCCCGGTGCTGGACCGCATGGCCGAGATCGGCCTGCCGCTCTGCGTGCACGGCGAGGTGACCGACCCGGCAATCGACATCTTCGACCGCGAGGCCGTCTTCATCGACCGCGTCCTCGACCCGATCCGCCGCGCCACGCCGGGGCTGCGCGTCGTCATGGAGCATATCACCACCCGCGACGGCGCGGCCTACGTGCGGGAGGGGGGCCCGGACCTTGGCGCGACGATCACCACGCACCACCTGATGATCAACCGCAACCACATCCTGGCCGGGGGCATCCGCCCGCATTACTACTGCCTGCCCGTCGCCAAGCGCGAAGAGCATCGCCTGGCACTGCGCGCCGCCGCCACCTCGGGCGAGGGCTGTTTCTTCCTGGGCACCGACAGCGCGCCGCACCTCGATGCCGCCAAGCTCAGCCCCTGCGGCTGCGCGGGCTGTTTCACCGCGCCGCACACCATGCCCCTGCTGGCCCATGTCTTTGAGGAAGAGAACGCGCTCGACCGGCTGGAGGCCTTCGCCAGCCTCAACGGCCCGGCCTTCTACGGCCTGCCGCCGAACGAGGACCGGCTGACGCTGGAGAAGCGCGACACCCCGCTGCGCTGGCCCGAACAGCTGCAAACGCCCGAAGGCCCGGTGACCCTTTTCGACCCCGGCTGCCCGGTGCATTGGCACGTCGCCAACTGACCGCCCTACCCTTTCCAAGGAGTCTCGCATGATCCCCAGCACCTACCCCGCCAAAGAGGAAATCGCCCGCCTGACCGCGCGCATGCTGCTGGAGATCGAGGCCGTCCACTTCAACGCCGAGCAGCCCTTCACCCTGGCCTCCGGCCTGCCCTCGCCGACCTACATCGACTGCCGCAAGCTGATCTCCTACCCCCGGATCCGCGCCACGCTGATGGACTTCCTGGCCGTCACCGTGCTGCGCGAGGCCGGCTTCGAGGCATTCGACAACATCGCCGGGGGCGAGACCGCGGGCATCCCCTTCGCCGCGCTGGTGGCCGAACGCCTGGCCCTGCCGATGACCTACGTGCGCAAGAAGCCCAAGGGCTATGGCCGCAACGCCCGGATCGAAGGCGCCATGCGCGAGGGCGAGCGGGTGCTGCTGGTCGAGGACCTGACCACCGACGGCGGCAGCAAGCTGTCCTTCGTCGATGCGATCCGCGAGACCGGCGCCAGCTGCCACCACACGGCGGTGATCTTCTACTACGGCATCTTCCCGGAGACCGAGAAGACGCTGGGCGATCACGGCGTGCGCCTGCACCACCTGTGCACCTGGCACGACGTTCTGGCCGAGGCGCGCGCGCAAGGCAGCTTCGACGCCGCGACCCTGGCCGAGGTCGAAAGCTTCCTGAACGCCCCGCGCGCCTGGCAGGAGAAGCGCCGCGGGCAGGAATGACGCGGCAGGGGTGACGCGGCAGGGGTGACGCCGGGTCAGCCGCGGGTTTTGCCCACAGGGCGCGAATTTCCTGTGGGCCGATCCGGGATAACCTGTGCACGAACCATGGGAGAATCGCCCCGACTCGCCGCAGCACCCCCGGGGGCGAATCCATATCTAGCGTTGCCCTGCCGCCACGGCGGCATATCTGGACCGCGCCCGCTCCCGGCGGCCCCGGGGACCAGTTACCCCCAAGGATATGCCTGCAATTGTCCCCAGTTCTATCAGACTAGGCGGGGAACGCCGGGCGGCGTATGAACACCGGCATTGGGGAACCTTGGGAGATCCGGAACGCCGCCACTTGACGTGCGGCCACCGGGGCCGGGACACTGGGAATCCATACAGGCGGCCCCGCCGGCAGGCGGGGCCATACCAACCGCCCGGATCAACCGGGCCAGGAACGGCGCCGTGATGGCGCGCAACTGCACAACGCAGGCTGGGGCAGACATGAACGAGATCACCGCTTTCAACCCGACCGGGGCCGCCGCCGCGGCGCAGGTCGACGCCGTCGACACCATGCCGCATTCGATCGAGGCCGAGCAGCAGCTCCTCGGCGCGATCCTGACGAACAACGACGTCTACGACCGCGTCGCCTCGATCATCGGCCCGCAGCACTTCTACGAGCCGGTGCACGCCCGCATCTTCGAGGTCGCCGCCGCGCGCATCGCCAAGAACAACCTCGCCTCGCCGGTCACCCTGAAGGCTTTCATGGAGGACGACGAGGGCCTGAAGGAGCTGGGCGGCCCGGCCTACCTGGTGCGCCTTGCGGGCGCCGCCATCTCGGCCTTCGCGGTGCGCGATTACGCGCAGATGATCTACGACCTGGCAATCCGGCGCGACCTCATCGCCCTGGGGCGCGACATCTCCGCCAAGGCGGCCAAGGTCGACGTCGCTTCCGAGCCGAAAGAACAGATCGTCGAGGCGGAACAGGCCCTCTACAAGCTGGCCGAACAGGGCCAGACCGAAAGCGGCTTCCAGTCCTTCCTGAAGGCGGTGACCGACGCGGTGAACGTGGCCAATGCCGCCTACCAGCGCGACGGGGGGCTGGCGGGCATTTCCACCGGGCTGGTCGATCTCGACAAGAAACTGGGCGGGCTGCACAAGTCGGACCTTCTGATCCTCGCCGGGCGCCCCTCGATGGGCAAGACCTCGCTGGCCACCAACCTCGCCTTCAACA
>JBPEXR010000012.1:0-2294 GCA_052031355.1 Paracoccaceae bacterium | reverse complement strand
ACCAGGAACCCTGCCCCCAGCAGCTTCAGCGCCGTGAAGGCGGCGGGGGCGGCAGCGATCAGCGCGGTGACCCCGGCGGCGGAGAGCGCCAGGAAAAGGCTCGCCTGCGTCAGAATCGCCGCCACCGCCCAGAGGCTGCGGCGAAAGCCGAAGGTCATGCTGTTGGAGATGCAATTGACCGCGTTCGGCCCCGGGGTGGTCACGAAGACCGCCCAGAAAAGCGCGAAGACGGCCCAGGCGCCCAGGCTCATGCCCGGACCCTAGGCCGCGACGGGGGCAACGGCGGCGAAGGTGGCGTCGAGAATGCCCTGCAGCGCCTCGGCATCGGCGCGGGTGAAGGCCGCGGGTCGGTCGCTGTCGATGTCGAAGACGGCGATCAAGCGGCCCGCGCCGTCGCGCACCGGCAGGACCAGCTCGCTGCGGGTGGAGGACGAGCAGGCGATATGGCCGGGGAAAGCCTCGACATCCTCGACGATCTGCGCCTCGCCGCTGCGCGCGCAGGCGCCGCAGACGCCGCGCGAGAAGGGGATGACCAGGCAGCCGTGCCCGCCCTGGTAGGGGCCGATCTTCAGCATCTCCGGCCCGGTGACGCGGTAGAAGCCCGTCCAGTCGAAGCGGGCGTCGGCGTGGTGCACCTCGCAGGCGAGGGTCGCCATCAGGGCGATCGGGTCATCCTCGCCCTCGGTCAGGGCGGCGACGGTCTTGGCGAGGGTGGGGTAATCGACCTGCATGCGGGGCCTTTCGCGTCCGGTTGGGGAAGGGGAGGGGGCGCCTGCCCCCTCTGGCGCCGGGGGCGCCATTCACCCCCGGGAGTATTTCTGGCGAGATGAAGCCTTAGACCCGCTCGATCGCGATGGCGGTGCCTTCGCCGCCGCCGATGCAGATCGCCGCGACGCCGCGCTTCAGCCCGCGCTTTTCCAGCGCGTTGAGCAGAGTCACCATGATGCGCGCGCCCGAGGCGCCGATCGGGTGGCCCAGCGCGCAGGCGCCGCCGTTGACGTTCACCTTCTCGCGCGGCAGGCCCATCTCCTGCATGAAGGCCATGGGCACGACGGCGAAAGCCTCGTTCACCTCCCACAGGTCGACGTCATCGACCGACCAGCCGATGCGCTTCAGCAGCTTCTGCGCCGCCGGCACCGGGGCAGTGGTAAACCAGCCGGGCGCCTGGGCGTGGCTGGCGTGGCCCAGGATGCGCGCCCGCACCTTGAGGCCCTGCGCCTGCGCCGTCTCGGCGCTGGCGAGCAGCAAGGCCGCCGCCCCGTCGGAGATCGAGGAGGCATTGGCCGCGGTCACCGTGCCGTCCTTGCGGAAGGCCGGCTTGAGCTGCGGGATTTTCTCGGGGCGGGCCTTGCCGGGCTGTTCGTCCTCGGCCACCGTCACTTCGCCCTTGCGGGTGGCAAGGGTCACCGGCGCGATCTCGCCCTCGAAGGCGCCGGATTTCTGCGCCTCCAGCGCGCCCGAGAGCGAGCCCAGGGCATATTCGTCCTGCGCCTCGCGGCTGAACTGGTACTTCTCGGCGCAATCCTCGGCGAAGGTGCCCATGAGACGGCCCTTGTCGTAGGCATCCTCCAGCCCGTCGAGGAACATGTGATCGACCACCTCGCCGTGCCCGATGCGGGCGCCGCCGCGCATTTTCGGCAGCAGGTACGGCGCGCCGGTCATGCTTTCCATGCCGCCGGCGATGACGCTGCCGGCCTGGCCCAGGGCGATCTGGTCGAAGGCCATCATCGCCGCCTTCATGCCCGAGCCGCACATCTTGTTGATGGTGGTGGCGGGGACATCCTCGCCCAGGCCCGCGGCAAAGCCGGCCTGGCGCGCCGGGGCCTGGCCCTGGCCGGCGGGCAGAACGCAGCCCATCAGCACCTCGTCGGCCGATTCTGCCCCCGCCTGCTGCAGCGCGGCGCGGATGGCGGCCCCGCCCAGGGTGGCGGCGCTGACACCGTCGAACACCCCCTGGAACCCGCCCATCGGCGTGCGGGCGGCGCCCGCGATCACGACTTCCTTCATCCTTCGACTCCCTCTCGCTTCGGGGCCTGCATACCGAATGGTAAGGAATGAAATCTAGTCTCGGCCGCAACGAAAGACCAGCGAGGGCGCGATGGAGTTGCACAGCCGCTTTCACGGCCGGGTCCAGGTGCTGACGGTGGCGGCATCGCGCATTGATGCCGCGGCCTCGATCGGCTTCAAGCGCGCCGTTCACCGGATCACGGAGCCGGGCAGGGCCGGGGAGGCGGGACCCTCGGGCCTTGGCGATGCCCGGGCGGCGCACTCGGAGGCGCGAAGGGTCGAGGCGT
>JBPEXR010000119.1:0-1921 GCA_052031355.1 Paracoccaceae bacterium | reverse complement strand
GGCGACGCTGGCGCAATTCCAGCGCGCGGGCGCAGCGCTTCAGCAGGTCCGGCAGGTCGAACGGCTTGGGGAGGTAGTCGAAGGCCTCGGCCTCCGCCGCCTGGATCGCCGTCATGATCGTGTTCTGCGCCGAGATCACGATCACCGGCATCCCGGGGCGATCCTGCGCGATTTTCGGAAGCATTTCCAACCCGTTGCCGTCCGGCATTACCACGTCGGAGATGACGACGTCGCCCTTGCCCTCGCCCACCCAGCGCATCAGCGTGGTCAGCGAGGAGGTGGCATGCACCTTGCAGCCCGCGCGGGTCAGCGCCTGGGTCAGCACCGTGCGGATCGTGCGGTCGTCGTCGGCTACCAGGATCGTGCCGTCCATCATGCTGCTCCTTCAAGCTCGCGCCCTGCCCGCGGCAGGGAGATGCGGAAGACCGTGCGCCCCGGCGCCGAGGAGACGGAGATCCAGCCCTCGTGGTCGGAGATGATCTTGCTGACCAGCGCCAACCCCAGCCCGGTGCCGTTCTCGCGCCCCGAAACGAAGGGGTCGAAGATGTCGCCCTTGAGGTCCTGCGGCAGGCCCGGGCCATCGTCGATCACCTCGATCTGCAGCGGCAGGGGCTGACCGGGGGCGCCGGCGCGGCGCAGGCGGAAGGCGTGTTCGTAGAAGGTGCGCAGCCGCACCGTGCCTTCGGGCCGGCCAGCGCGGGCGGCGGCCTCGGCGGCGTTGCGCAGCAGGTTCAGCACCACCTGCATCAGCTGGTCGGCATCGCCCCGCGCCGGGGGCAGCGAGGGGTCGTATTCCTCGATGATGCGCATCGGCGCGGCGAAGCTGAGCTGCGCGGAGCGGCGCGCCCGGTCCAGCACGTCGTGCAGGTTCACCGCCCGCGCCTCGGGCGGGGAGACGTTGCCGAATTGCTCGACCTGTTCCAGCAGCTTCACGATGCGCCGGCTTTCCGCGACGATCAGGTCCGTCAGCTCCTGGTCCTCGGGGCCGAGGTTCATCGACAGAAGCTGCGCCGCGCCGGTGATCCCCGCCAGCGGGTTCTTGATCTCATGCGCCAGCATTTCGGCCATGCCGATGGCCGATTGCGCGGCGGCGGCGCCGGAATGGCTTTGGCCCAGCCGCCCGGCCAGCTCGCGCGGGCTGATCAGCAGGATCATGCGCCCCTCGCCCTCGGACAGCGGGGCGAGTTGCAGGTTGCACTGCACCGGCGCGCGGCTGGCGCCGGGAAAGCGCACCTCGACATCGTTGACGAAGAGCGTCGTCCCCTCGGCCCGGGCGCGGTCCATCGCCGGGGACAGCGGCGTGTCGAGTTGCACGCGCTCCCACAAGGGCACCTGCAGCAGCGCGCGGGCGGAGGCGTTCAGGAACATCTCCGCCGCCGGGTTGAGGGCGGCGATACGCTCCTGCGCGGTCAGCACCACGCCCGGCACCGGCAGCGAGGACCAGATCGCCGCGGTATCGACCGCGCCGCCGGGGCCCGGCACCGTCATGCGGCGCGCGCCTGGGCAGTCTGGGCCCCATGCTCTGCGTGCTGTGCCTGCGGCCGCTCGGCCAGCGCCTCGGGCAGGAGGCGCAGCACCTCCTTCGGCGCGCCGGTCAGAACCCGGCGGCGCAGCGCGGCCTCGGTGCCCGCGACATCCATGTACCAGCCAAGGTGCTTGCGCGCGCAGCGGCTGCCCAGGTCCCTGCCGTAGAAGCTGAGCATTTCCTCGTAATGCGCTGACACCATGTCCGAAAATGCGGCGCCCTTCGGAACCTCCGGGGGCGGCGCGCCGAAAAGCTCGGCCGCCACTTCGGCCAGAAGCCAGGGCCGACCCTGGGCGCCGCGCCCGATCATCACGCCCCCCGCGCCAGATTGCTGCAGCGCGCGGCGTGCCTTGGCGGGGCTGGTGATATCGCCGTTCACCACGACGGGGATCGAGA
>JBPEXR010000118.1:0-14268 GCA_052031355.1 Paracoccaceae bacterium | reverse complement strand
CACCTGCGGGAGATGGCGCGCGCCCGGCTGGACGCGGCCTCGCGCCGGCACGCCGGGGCGCTGGGCGTCGCCTATAGCCGCCTGAGCCTGCGCGACACGCGCTCGCGCTGGGGCTCGTGCTCCTCCTCGCGGGCGCTCAGCTATTCCTGGCGGCTGATCATGGCGCCGCCCGAGGTGCTGGACTACGTCGCCGCGCACGAGGTCGCGCACCTGCGCCACATGGACCATTCGCCCGCCTTCTGGGCCCAGGTCGAGGCGCTGGACCCGGCCTGGCGCGCGGCACGCGACTGGCTGCGGCAGAACGGCGCCGATCTGCACCGGTACCGGTTCGAGGGGGAGGGCTGATGCTGCCCGCCGCCCCGCGCCCCGCCGGCGAGGCCGCCCCCGCGGCCCTGGCGCACGACCGCGTCTACCGCGGGCTCCGCGCGCGCATCATGCACGGCCAGATCGCCCCGGGCGAGGCGCTGACCCTGCGCGGCATCGGGCAGGAGTTCGGCGTCTCGATGACCCCCGCGCGCGAGGCGGCGCGGCGGCTGGTGGCGGAAGGGGCGCTGTCGCTTTCCAGCTCCGGGCGCATCGCCACGCCGGAGCTGTCGAACGAGCGGATCGAGGAGTTGGCCGCCCTGCGCGCCCTGCTGGAGGTGGAACTGGCCAGCCGGGCCCTGCCGCGCGCGCATATGGCGCTGATCGACCGGATGCAGGCCATCAACGGCATCGTGGCCGAGGCGGTGGCGCGGCAGGACGCGGTCTCCTACATCCGGGCGAACCTCGACTTTCACCGCGCGCTCTACCTGCGGGCGCAGGCCCCGGCGATGCTGGCCATGGCCGAGACGGTCTGGCTGCAGCTCGGGCCGACGATGCGCGCGCTTTACGGGCGGCTGAACCGCAAGGAGCCGCCGCGCTATCACCGGCTGATCATCGCCGCGCTCAAGGCCGGGGACGAGCCGGGGCTGCGCCTCGCCGTACGCTCGGACGTGACGCAAGGCCTGCGGATGCTGGCCAGCTAGCGGGTCCGCGGGGCGGCGTTCAGTCCTTCAGCGGATCGTGGCCCCAGTTCATCAGCGAATAGCGCCAGGCGGAATCCTCGACGTCTTCCTCCGGGCCGCCCTGGGCCTTGTGGCGCTTGATGTAGCCGACGACCTTGCCCATGTGGTCCCAGTCGTCCTCCGACAGCTCGTCCTTCTTGGTCTGCAGGATCTCCACGATGCGGCGGCCGGACTTGTGGCCGGTCGATTCGCCGCCCTCGCTGTCGCCGACGGACTTGCTTTCCTCGGTCTCCAGGAAAGAGCGCAGCTCCTTCGCGGTCATGTTGACGAGGTCTTGCCACTCGTCCCAGACCTGTTCCCTTGATTTGCTCATCGCCGGCTCCTTCGCGCTGGGGGATGCACCCCAACGCCGCCGGCTGCGAAGGGGTTGCGCGGCTTAGAAATCCTCGCGCCCATCGGGCGGACGCCGGACGAAAAAGGCCGCCCCGGTGGGCGGCCTTTCAGCACATGGCGTCGCGCAATCCCTCAGGCCGCGAGGCCCTTGGAGCCCATGTCGAGGAACTTCTGCCGCCGGTCGTCGATCAGCGCCTTGGCGCCTTTGCCCGACAGCTCTTCCAGCATGGCCGAGAGTTCCGCCCCGACGGCGCGGATGGTGGCGGCGCGGTCGCGGTGGGCGCCGCCCAGCGGCTCGGGGATGATGCGGTCGATCACGCCCAGCTTCTTGAGGTCCTGCGCGGTGAGACGCAGCGCCTCGGCGGCCTCGCGCATTTTCTCGGAATCCTTCCACAGGATCGAGGCGCAGCCCTCGGGCGAGATGACCGAGTAGATCGAATGCTCCAGCATGGCGACGCGGTTGGCCGTGGCAAAGGCCACCGCCCCGCCCGAGCCGCCTTCGCCGATGATCACCGTGACCAGCGGCACGCCGATCGTCAGGCAGGCTTCGGTCGACCGGGCGATCGCCTCGGACTGGCCGCGCTCTTCCGCGCCCTTGCCGGGGTAGGCGCCGGTGGTGTCCACCAGGCTGATGACCGGCAGGCCGAAGCGGTGCGCGGTCTGCATCAGGCGCACGGCCTTGCGGTAGCCCTCGGGCCGGGCCATGCCGAAATTCCGCTCCAGCCGGCTTTTGGTGTCGTGGCCCTTCTCGTGGCCGATCACCATGACGGGCGTGCCGTCGAGGCGCGCCAGCCCGCCGATCACCGCCAGGTCGTCCGCGAAGTTGCGATCCCCGGCGAGGGGGGTGAACTCGGTGAAGAGCGCCTCGATGTAATCCAGGCAATGCGGCCGGTCCGGGTGCCGCGCCACCTGGCACTTCCGCCAGGGGGTGAGGTTCGAATAGAGTTCCTTGAGCATGTTGGCGGCCTTGCGGTCCAGCGCCGCCGCCTCGGACTCGACGTCCATTTCCTCGTTCTGCCGCGCGATGGCGCGCAGTTCCTCGGCCTTGCCTTCGATTTCGGCCAGGGGTTTCTCGAAGTCGAGGTAGTTGGTCATGTCACACTCCGCGCCGTGGTTCGCCGTATATGCCGCCGCCGGGGCGCGGATGCAACATCGCTGGCGGGGCTTGCTGCGGGCGAGGGGCGGCCGCCGTCAGCCCAGGCGCAGCACCGGCACCAGCGAGGCGACCAGCAGCAGCGCCATCGTCACGTTGAAGATCCGCAGCCGCCGGGGCGAGGTGATCAGCCGGCGCATCTGCTGGCCCAGCACCGTCCAGCTGCCGACCGAGGGGATGTTGATCAGCGCGAAGATGGTGGCGACGCTGGCGATGGCCCAGAGCGTGCGGTCGGGCGCGTAGAGGGTCACCGCCGACAGGGCCATGGTCCAGGCCTTCGGGTTGACCCACTGGAACAGCGCCGCCTGCAGGAAGGTCAGCGGGCGGGCGCGATGCGCGGCCTCCTCGGGCGGGGCGGCGTTGGCGATCTTCCAGGCCAGCCACAGAAGGTAGGCCACGCTGACCACGCGCAGGATGTCGTAGAGCGGCGGGAAGGCGTCGAAGGCGCGCAGCAGGCCGGCGCCCACCAGCACCACCATGACGACGAAGCCCACGCCGATGCCGATCATGTGCGGGATGGTGCGGCGGAAGCCGAAATTCGCCCCCGAGGCCATCAGCATCAGGTTGTTCGGCCCCGGCGTGATGGAGGAGACGAAGGCGAAGGCCGCCATGGCCGGCAGAAGCTCTGGGTTCATGGGGCCTCCCCGGCCGCTTGGTTGACGCCGCGACAAGATGCGCTTTTTGGCGCCGGGCGCAAGCGGCGGGGGTCGCCGCTTGCTGGCTCGATCGGTGTCGGCCTGGTATGGGGCTCGTTGTGCCGGCCGCTCACCTTTTGTCTACGCGGCCATCGGCAGGCTATGGTGCCGGAGAAGGCGGTTCAGGTACCATGCCAGCTTCGCAAGGTTCGCCAGGAAACCGGTGAAGTCCGTCAGTTTGCCCATGGAATCTCCTATGATTCGTTGCTGGGCCCACAGTTCGACTTGCTCCGGCGCCTCGTTCCATTGAAGCGGCCCGATAATTTGGTGGCTCAGCTGCCGATCATCTCCGCCTGGCGCACGATGCCCTCGGCCTGCCGGATCGAGGCGATATCGACCAGGCGGCCCTTGTAGACCGCCGCGCCTTCGCCGCGGGCCTTGGCCTCTTCCATCGCGGCGAGGATCTCCCGCGCTTCGGTGACGGCGGCCTCGGAGGGGGTGAAGACCTCGTTCGCCAGGGCGACCTGCTTGGGGTGGATCGCCCATTTGCCGACCATGCCCAGCGTGGCCGAGCGCAGCGCCTGGGCGCGGAAGCCCTCGTCGTCCGAAAAATCGCCGAAGGGGCCGTCGACCGGCAGCACGCCGTGGGTGCGGCAGGCGGCGACGATGGCGGCCTGGGCCCAGTGCCAGGGATCGCCCCAGTGCTTCTGGCCCTCGTGCAGCATGTAGTAGTTTTCCTGCGTGCCGCCGATGCCCGTGGTCGCCATGCCCATGGAGGCGGCGAAATCCGCGGCGCCCAGGCTCATCGCCTTGAGGCGGGGCGAGGCGGCGGCGATCTCCTCGACATGGGCGATGCCGGCGGCGCTTTCGATGATCACCTCGAAGTCGATCGGCGTCTCGCGGCCCGTCGCGGCCTCGGCGGCGGTGACCAGCGCATCGACCGCGTAGAGGTCGGCGGCGCAGCCCACCTTGGGAATCATGATCTGGTCCAGCCGCGGGCCGGCCTGTTCGACCAGATCCACCACGTCGCGGTACCAGTAGGGTGTGTCCAGCCCGTTGATGCGCACCGACAGCACCTTGCGGCCCCAGTCGATTTCCTTCGTGGCGCGGATGACGTTGGCGCGCGCCTCGGCCTTGTCGTCCGGGGCGACCGAATCCTCCAGGTCCAGGTTGATGACATCCGCCGCGCTGGCCGCCATCTTCTCGAAGATCGCGGGGCGCGAGCCGGGGCCGAACAGCTGGCAGCGGTTCGGGCGCGCGGGCGGGGCGGGCTGGATGCGGAAGGACATGGCGGCTCCTGCAATGATGTTTCCAAATTCCTCGCCTCTTGGTTATTAAGTTGCGCGGCCATTCGCAAGCCCGCCTTTGCGCGCGCAGCGAAACTTTCGCCGCGTTGCGGCGGGGCAGGGACGCAGCGCGCTGGCCCTGTGGCGCCGCCACGCGGGAGATTGTCCTGTCGCAGGGCGATCCGGCCGAAGGATATCGCGCGGCCTTGCCAATGCGCGGCGGGAATGCAATCCAATTGCCCGGCGCCCTCTTCAAACTGCGCGGGAAACGAAAAAGGAAGTCTCCATGATCAAGACCCCCTATCTTCTGTTCCTCGGCGACGCGCCGGACCAGTTGGCCGCCAAGGTGGCGCAGGGCATCAAGGACTGGCGCCCGGACAACGCCGTCGGCCAGTTCCGGATGGAGGGCTGCAAGGCCGACCTCGGCCTGGCGGACATGACGCTGGAAGAGGCCCGCGCCGCCGGCGCGCAGACGCTGGTCATCGGCGTGGCCAACCGCGGCGGCGTCATCTCCCAGGCCTGGAAGGAGGTTCTGAAGCAGGCGCTGGAGGCGGGCTTCGACCTGGCGTCCGGCCTGCACAACCTGCTGCGCAACGAGGCGGACCTGGTCGCCAAGGCCGAGGAATGCGGCCGCGCCCTGCACGACGTCCGCGTGCCGAACGTCGAATACCCGATCGCCAACGGCGAGCCGCGGCGCGGCAAGCGCGTGCTGGCGGTGGGCACCGATTGCTCGGTCGGCAAGATGTACACGGGCCTCGCCCTCGATGCCGCGATGCGCGAGGCGGGCATGTCCTGCAGCTTCCGCGCCACCGGGCAGACCGGCATCCTGATCACCGGCGAGGGCGTGCCGCTGGACGCCGTGGTCGCCGATTTCATGGCCG
The DNA here is from genome assembly GCA_052031355.1 of Paracoccaceae bacterium. Classification (GTDB taxonomy): domain Bacteria; phylum Pseudomonadota; class Alphaproteobacteria; order Rhodobacterales; family Rhodobacteraceae; genus JBPEXR01. The sequence continues at coordinate 8,934 of JBPEXR010000118.1, read as the reverse complement.
GCGCGGTCGAATGGCTGACCCCCGACAACGACGAGGACCACTGGGACATCATCGAGGGGCAGGGCAGCCTCTACCATGTCTCCTACTCCGGGGTGACGATGGCGCTGATCCACGGCGGCCAGCCCGACGCGCTGATCCTGTGCCACGAGCCGACGCGCGAGCACATGCGCGGGCTGCCGGGCTACAAGCTGCCCAGCCTGCAGTCGCTGGCCGAGACCGCGCTGCCGCTGGCCCGCATCGCCAACCCCAAGTGCGAGATCGTCGGCATCTCGGTCAACACCCAGCACCTGGGCGAGGAAGAGGCCAAGGCCTACTGCCAGAAGGTCGAGGCCGAGATGGGCCTGCCGACGGTAGACCCCTATCGCCACGGGGCCGCGCGCCTCGCCGAAGCGCTGAAGTCGCTGTAAGGCCCCGGCATGGAACTGAGCGTCACCGCCGAGACCTTCCGCCTGGCCCAGGCCTTCACCATCAGCCGCGGCTCGCGCACCGAGGCCCGCGTGCTGACGGTGCGCCTGTCAGAGGGCGGCGCAGAAGGGCGCGGCGAATGCGTGCCCTACGCCCGCTACGACGAGACGCTGGAAAGCGTCACCGCGCAGATCGAGGGCCTGCCCGCCGGGCTGACCCGCGCCGCGCTGCAGGAGGCGCTGCCCCCCGGGGCCGCGCGCAACGCCGTCGATTGCGCGCTTTGGGACCTCGAGGCCAAGCGCCGCGGCTGCCGCGTGTGGGAGCTGGCGGGCCTGCCCGCGCCGGGGCCGGAGATCACTGCCTATACCCTCTCGCTCGACACGCCGGAGAAGATGCAGGCGCAGGCCCGCGCCAATGCGCACCGGCCGCTGCTGAAGGTCAAGCTGGGCACCCCCGACGACATGCCGCGGCTGGAGGCGGTGCGCGCCGGGGCGCCCGAGGCGCGCATCATCATCGACGCCAACGAGGGGTGGAGCGCCGATATCTACGCCGATCTCGCGCCGCACCTGCAGCGCCTGGGCGTCGCGCTGGTCGAGCAGCCCCTGCCGGCGGGCGAGGACGAGGCGCTGCGCGGGCTGGACCGCCCGGTGCCGATCTGCGCCGACGAAAGCTGCCATGACCGCGCCAGCCTGGCCGGGCTGCGCGGCAAGTACGACGTGGTGAACATCAAGCTGGACAAGACCGGCGGCCTGACCGAGGCGCTGGCCCTGCGCGACGCGGCGCGGGCCGAGGGGTTCGACGTGATGGTGGGCTGCATGGTCGGCTCGTCCCTGGCGATGGCCCCGGCGGTTCTGGTGGCCCAGGGCGCGCTGGTGACCGACCTCGACGGCCCCCTGCTGCTGGCCGAGGACCGCGAGCCGCCGCTGCAGTTCGACGCCGCCGGCGTGCATCCCCCCGAACCTGCCCTTTGGGGCTGACATCCGCGCGCCCCGCCGCGCCCGCAGGACAGGAGACCTGGACATGACCCGCACCGTGTACGTCAACGGCGAATACCTTCCCGAGGGGGAGGCCAAGATCTCGATCTTCGATCGGGGCTTCCTGATGGCCGATGGCGTCTACGAGGTGACCAGCGTTCTGGACGGCAAGCTGATCGACTTCGACGGTCATGTGAAGCGTCTTGCCCGCTCGATGGAAGAGCTGGAGATGGGCGCCCCCATGCCGCGCGACGAGCTGCTGGAGGTGCACCGCGAGCTGGTGCGCCGCAACGAGGTGACGGAAGGGCTGGTCTACCTGCAGGTCACCCGCGGCGCCCCCGGGGACCGGGATTTCGCCTTCCCCGATCCGGCGACGCCGCACACGGTGGTGCTGTTCACCCAGTCGAAGCCGGGCCTGGCCGATGCCGCCTCGGCCCGCGAGGGCATCGCGATCATCACCATCGAGGATGCGCGCTGGTCGCGGCGCGACATCAAGACGGTGCAGCTGCTCTACCCCTCGTTGGGCAAGATGATGGCGGTGAAAGCCGGCGCGCAGGACGCCTGGATGGTCGAGGACGGCCTGGTGACCGAGGGCACCTCGAACAACGCCTACATCGTCAAGGACGGCCGGATCATCACCCGTGCGCTGTCGAACGACATCCTGCACGGCATCACCCGCGCCGCCGTGCTGCGTTTCGCCCGCGAAGCGCAGATGGAGGTCGAGGAGCGCAGCTTCACCCCGGAGGAGGCGAAAGCGGCCGACGAGGCCTTCATCACCTCCGCCAGCGCCTTTGTCACCCCGGTGGTGCAGATCGACGGCGCGCCGGTCGGGGCGGGCACCCCGGGCCCGGTCGCGCGCCGCCTGCGCGAGATCTACCTCGACGAGATGCGCAAGGCCGCGATCTAGGGCGCTGCTGCGCGCGGAAGGGCGCGAATCCCTCCCCGTGAAAAGCTGAAACACCCCTCGCGGATTCGCATCCGCGGCGGGCGGCGGGGCGCGCCTGCGCGCCAGGGTTGCCGGCCCCTTCGGCAGGACGGCGCCGCCCACCTGCGACGCGCAATCTCCCGCACACGGGCGGGTGAGCGAGGCAATCGTGACTTGCTGCAATTTGCGCGGCGGGACAGTGCCTTGAAGCCAGGAATCGGGGCGTTGAAACACCCGGTCGCGGCGGCGCACGGGGTGGTGACACGGCTTGCTTTGCGCGGCTGCGCGAAGGGGCGCAGGCTTCGGTCACGCCACTGTCCGATCAACGGGCGGGGCGCTGACAGAAGGACCATAGCTGATGAAACATTTTGCTTTGATCGCCGGCCTGCTTTTTGCCGCCACCAGTGCTTCGGCAATGCTGACGCCGGGCTATTCCGACGATCCGCGCGACGCCGCGCGGGACTCGCTGGGCGAGGTGACGCTTGGCCAGGTCACCCGGGGAATTGCCCCGGGCGTGACGGACCCGCGGGCCCTCAGCCTGGGCGGGGAAGAACGCGTGACCACCTCCTTCCCGGCGGACAGCCTCTACGAGACGGAAACCAACATCCTGCGCTGAGGCATCGGCGTGTCACGGCCCGGCGGCGATGGCTGTCGGGCCGGCCGAACGGGAACGAAAGCGTGAGGCCTGTTTCAGTTTCCCTCTCGTGCAAAATTGCACAGAGCCAGCGCAGCCCTCCAACTTCTCGTGAGCCGCCTTGGGCGTGAGATTGAACCGACCTGTTCAGGTCAGCTGATGTAAGATTAACCTGCTGAAATTCATGAAGCTTTTAACGAATAGGCAAGTGGCCATAGTTTGCAATAGCCCTCCAGACGACCGCATTTCGGGGTTTTTCCGCCCTCTTCCCGTCCGGAGCCGCCCTGCCTATCTGCCAGTCATCGCGACGGAACGCTGATGTTCGAAGTCGCAGCAAACGAAAGGACCATGAACATGAAACGCACTGTCTTCACCCTCGCCGCCTCCGCCCTTCTGGCCACCTCGGCAATCGCCGCCACCCCGGCGTTCGAAGTCGACCCGCAGGACGTCGCCCGCGGCGAGCTGGGCAACGTGACCACCGGCGAGACCGCCACCGTCATCCGCGAAGCGCTGATCGACCCGCAGGGCGCCGAGTTCACCGAAGGCGATAACACCGTCACCTCCTTCGACGCCAACTCGACCTACGTCACCGACCCCTCGACCATCCGCTGATGGTCCGACCGCACGGGAGATGATCCGATGAGACCCCTGATTGCCGGAGTGATGCTGGGCCTTTTTACCGCCATGCCCGCCGCGGCCCATGCGCCGCAGCCCGTGGCGGAGCCGACCGAGGCCTTCACACCCTGCAACGGGCTTCCCGTGCACCGGCACCTGAGCCAGGTGTTGCAGACACCTGGCCAGGCGCCCGGGGCCCTCATCGCCCCGGAGGCGCTGCGCGCGCTGGGCGTGACCATGCGCGAAGATCCCGCCCCGGCGGGCTGACGCGCCTAAACTTTCGCCGCGCGCCATATCGGCGCGCGGCCTAACCCCGGCCCCGAACGCCCGGGGGCGCGACGACGAAAAGGGGCCTGGCGCATCGCGCAGGCCCCTTCGTCTTGTCTTCGTCTTGTCGCCCGGGTGGGGATCAGTGCCCGCCGCCGCCCTCGGTGAACTGCTTCTGCGCCTCGGGGCTGGCCTCGGTCTGGTATTTCGCGCGCCACTCGTCATAGGGCATGCCGTAGAAGCTTTCGCGCGCCTCGTCCTTCGTCATCTCGATCCCGCGCTCGCCCGCGGCCTCCTGGTACCAGCGCGACAGGCAGTTGCGGCAGAAGCCGGCCAGGTTCATCAGGTCGATGTTCTGCACGTCGCGCCGCTCTTCCATCAGGTGCTTCTGCAGGCGGCGGAAAGCGGCGGCTTCCAGCTCGATCCGGGTTTGGTCGTCCATCGTCGGGTCCTCTTCTACAGTCCGGCCTCGGCCAGCGCGGCGGTCAGGTGGGGCGCCAGGCGGGCGGCCCAGGCGCGCTGCTGCTCCGGGGTTTCGATCAGGTCGTTGCGTATCTCCAGCAGGACCGAGGGACGCCCCTCGGCCAGGGCGTGGCGGGCCAGGGCGTCGCCCGGCATATGTCCGGTGTAGGGCTTGTTCTCGCCGACGCAAAGGTCCGTCTCTGCCCGCAGGCGGCGCAGCAGGGGCTGCGCCAGGCGGTCGTCGTAGCCGTAGAGCACCCCGACGTGCCAGGGGCGGGGCGGGCGGCCCTGGAACTGCCGGGTGAAACTGTGGACCGAGCAGATGACCGTGTCCTTGCGCCGCGCCGCCTGTTCGGCCAGCGCGCGGTGGTAGGGGCGGTAGAGCAGGTCGAGCCGGCGCTCCACCTCCGCCGCGTCCACGTGGCGGTTGGCCGGAATGATCGAGCCGTCGTAGAGCTTCATCACCAGCGTCGGGTCATCCTCGCCGCGGTTCGGGTCGATCACCAGGCGCGAGAAGTTGGACAGCACCGCCGGCGCGTCCAGAAGTTCGGCCAGCGCGCGGGTGACGCCGGCGGCGCCCACGTCGTAGGCGATGTGGCGGTTCATGTCCTCGGCCGGCAGGCCCAGGCTGCCCCCGGCGATATCTTCGGGGACGACGTTGGAAGCATGATCGCAGGTGATCAGCCAGCGGCTGTCGCGGCGCGCGCCTTCGATGTAATAGGGGTGGTAGCTCATGTCCCTGCCGGTGCCTGCCGCCCGGTCCCGCCGGGCCTCGCCCTTCCTAGGCCAGTTGCTCCGGAATGTTAAATGGGTAATAACGCGGGTACCGTTAGCGATAACGCGCCGCCCGCCCCGGGCCGGCGCCCCGCATCCCCGGGCGGCCCCGCCCGGTGCCCCTGCTGAAGCCTGGAGCTGCCATGAAACGACTGCGCAACGTCAAGATCGTCGCCACCCTCGGACCCGCGTCCAGCGATTACGACACCATCCGGGCGCTGCACGAGGCCGGCGCCGACGTCTTCCGCCTGAACATGTCCCACGGCAGCCACGAGGAAATCGCCGAGCGGCATCGCGTGATCCGCAAGGTGGAGGAGGATCTTTCCAGCCCGATCGGCATCCTGGCCGACCTGCAGGGGCCGAAGCTGCGCGTCGGCACCTTCGCGAACGGCGAGGAGGAACTGGAGGAGGGCGCGCGCTTCCGGCTGGACCTCGACAAGGCGGAAGGGGATGCGCGCCGCGTCTGCCTGCCCCACCGCGAGATTTTCGCGGCGCTGGAGCCGGGCGCCCACCTGCTGGTCAACGACGGCAAGATCCGCCTGCGGGTCGACGAATGCGGCGACGATTTCGCCGATTGCACCGTGCTGACGGGCGGCACCATCTCCAACCGCAAGGGGGTGAACGTGCCCGACGTGGTGCTGCCGCTGGCCGCCCTGTCGGAGAAGGATCGCGCGGACCTGGAGTTCGTCTGCGCCCTCGGCGTCGACTGGCTGGCCCTCAGCTTCGTGCAGCGCGCCGAGGACGTGACCGAGGCGCGCGAGCTGGTGCAGGGCCGCGCCGCGATCCTGTCGAAGATCGAGAAGCCCGCCGCGGTCAAGAGTTTCGACGAGATCCTGGAGGCGTCCGACGGGATCATGGTGGCCCGCGGCGATCTGGGGGTGGAGCTGCCGGTGCAGAACGTCCCGCCGATCCAGAAGCGCCTGGTGCGCCGCTGCCGGGCCGCCGCCAAGCCGGTGATCGTGGCGACGCAGATGCTGGAATCGATGATCGAAAGCCCGATGCCCACGCGGGCCGAGGTATCGGACGTGGCCACCGCGATCTACGAGGGCGCCGACGCGATCATGCTCTCCGCCGAATCCGCCGCCGGGCAATACCCGGTGGAGGCGGTGCGCACCATGAACAACGTCGCCGAGGAGGTCGAGGACGACCCCACCTATACCGAGATCATCGAAAGCTCGCGCCGCGCCAGCCGCACCACCGTGGCCGACGGCATCGTCGCCGCCGCGCGCGAGATCGCCGAGACCGCGGACATCCGCGCCATCTGCTGTTTCACCAAGTCCGGCACCACCGCCCTGCTGACCGCGCGCGAACGCCCCCGCGTGCCGATCCTGGCACTGTCGCCCGAGACCGGCACCGCGCGCCGCCTGGCGCTGAGCTGGGGCGTGACCTGTCACGTCAGCCCGGCGGTGACGCGCTTCAAGATGGCCGTCGTCGGCGCCGCCCGCGCCGCGCTGGAGCTGGGCTTTGCCGAGGAGGGCGACCACATCGTCGTCACCGCCGGCCTGCCGTTCAACGTCCCCGGCTCGACCAACATCCTGCGGGTGGCGCCCTGCGACGAGAAATTGATTTTCCACGCCGATCCGGAGTAGGCTCCAGCACCCTCAGAGGTGCAGGTTGCGCATGTCGAACGATCTCGCCCTGGTGCTGGGTCTGGTGCTGGCGGTGCTCTCGCTGCCGGCGCTTGTCTCGGCCCTGACCGATCGCCGCGCGCCGGTGGCGGCGGGCATCGTGCTGGTCGCCGGCGGCGCGCTGATCGTCTATGCGCTGCAGTCGCAGCCGGGCGGCTACGAGATGCGCGAGCTGCCGCTGGTGGTGGCCCGCGTGGTGCAGGGCTTCCTGTACTAGGTGCCTGCCGGCCCCGGGTGGGGCAGGGTGCCGCGGCCCGCCGCCGATTGGGCCTTGCCCCGCCGCCCGCAATCCCCTATACGGCGCCCCTGTCTGCGCGGCCGGCCGAAGTGGCATGCCGAGTCGCGCGTTCACCGACCCGCAAGAAGGAGACGGAAATGCCCAAGATGAAGACGAAGTCGAGCTGCAAGAAGCGGTTCAAGGTGACGGCCTCGGGCCGGATCAAGGCCGGCCAGGCGGGCAAGCGCCACGGCATGATCAAGCGCACCAACAAGTTCATCCGCGATGCGCGCGGAACCACCACGCTGTCGAAGGCTGATGAGCAGATCATCAAGCCGATGATGCCCTACGCGCGCTAAGGAGGACACGAACCATGGCACGAGTTAAAAGCGGTACCGTCACCCACGCCCGCCACAAGAAGATCGTCAAGGCCGCCAAGGGCTACTACGGCCGCCGGAAGAACACCTTCCGCGTCGCCACCCAGGCCGTCGACAAGGCGAACCAGTACGCGACCCGCGACCGCCGCAACCGCAAGCGCAACTTCCGCGCCCTGTGGATCCAGCGCATCAACGCCGCCGTGCGCGCCCATGACGAAGCGCTGACCTACAGCCGCTTCATCAACGGCCTGTCGCTGGCCGGCATCGAGGTGGACCGCAAGGTGCTGGCCGACCTGGCCGTGCACGAGCCGGAAGCCTTTGGCGCGATCGTCGAGAAGGCGAAGGCCGCCCTGGCCTGATCGCCCCCGCGGCGAAGAGACAGAACCCGCCGCGCCACGCGCGGCGGGTTTTTTCGTGCCTGATGCCCCGCTTCCCATCCGCCCCCCGGTGCGCCGCCGGGGCAGGCGGCGCGCCCGGGGAGGCGGGGCGCAGGCTTGCACTGGTCGCGCGCTCTTTGTAGCTAGGCGCAGACCGAATTCCGGAGGCTTGAATGGACGATCTGCGCGACAAGTATATCCAGGCGATTGCCGAGGCCCCGGACGAGGCCGCCCTGGAGGAGTTGCGCCTGCGCGCCGTCGGCAAGAAGGGCGAGGTCAGCCTGAAGATGCGCGAGCTGGGCAAGATGACGGCCGAGGAGCGCAAGACCGCCGGCCCCGCCCTCAACGCCCTGAAGGACGAGATCAACAGCGCCCTGGCCGCCAAGAAGGCCGCGCTGGCCGATGCCGCGCTCGACGCCCGCCTGCGCGACGAATGGCTGGACGTGACGCTGCCCGCCCGCGGCCGCCGGCAGGGCACCATCCACCCTGTCAGCCAGGTCACCGAGGAGGTGACGGCGATCTTCGCGGACATGGGCTTTTCGGTCGCCGAAGGGCCGCGGATCGACACCGACTGGTACAATTTCGACGCGCTGAACATCCCCGCGCATCATCCCGCGCGGGCCGAGATGGATACCTTCTACATGCACCGCGCGGAAGGCGACAACCGGCCGCCGCATGTGCTGCGCACCCATACCAGCCCGGTGCAGATCCGCACGATGGAGGCGCAGGGCGCGCCGCTGCGCATCATCTGCCCGGGCGGCGTCTACCGCGCCGACTACGACCAGACGCATACGCCGATGTTCCACCAGGTCGAAGGCCTTGCCCTCGACCGCGACATCTCCATGGCGCATCTCAAGTGGGTGCTGGAGGAGTTCTTCACCGCCTATTTCGGCACCAAGGTGAAGACCCGGTTCCGCGCTTCGCATTTCCCCTTCACCGAGCCTTCGGCGGAGGTGGACATCCAGTGCTCCTGGCAGGACGGCCAGCTGCGCATCGGCGAGGGCGACGACTGGATGGAGGTGCTCGGCTCGGGCATGGTGCACCCCAAGGTGCTGAAGGCCGGCGGGATCGACCCGGAGGTCTACCAGGGCTTCGCCTTCGGCATGGGCATCGACCGGATCGCCATGCTGAAATACGGCATCCCCGACCTGCGCGCCTTCTTCGATTCCGACCTGCGCTGGTTGCGCCACTACGGTTTCTCGGCGCTGCAGGTGCCGACGCTGCGCGGCGGGGTGTGACCCGCCGCAACCCCGCCGGCCCGGACCCGGGGGGGGGGGCC
>JBPEXR010000117.1:0-8821 GCA_052031355.1 Paracoccaceae bacterium | reverse complement strand
TCCCCCCCGCCGCATGATGGATCGCAATCTTCGCCCGAAGGGGCGGCGGGGGCTAGCGGGCGATGCCCGCCTCGGCCTCGATCTCGCGCCGGGACTTGCGGGCGCGTTCGGTCGCCGATTTCAGCTGCCCGCAGGCGGCCATGATATCCTCGCCCCGCGGGGTGCGGATGGGGCTGGCGTAACCGGCCTTGTAGATGATGTCCGCGAAGCTCTCGATCCGCTCCCAGTCGGACCGCTCGTAGGGTGCGCCGGGCCATTCGTTGAAGGGGATCAGGTTGATCTTGGCGGGGATGCCGGCGATCAGCTTGACCAGGCGCCGCGCGTCGGCGTCGCTGTCGTTGACGTCCTTCAGCATCACGTATTCGAAGGTGATCCGCTCGGAGTTCGAGAGCTTGGGATAGGCGCGCAGCGCCTCCAGCAAGGCGGCGATGTTCCAGCGCTTGTTGATCGGCACCAGCTTGTCGCGCACCTCGTCGGTGGTGGCGTGGAAGCTGACGGCCAGCAGGCAGCCGATCTCCTCGGCGCAGCGGGCGATCTCCGGCACGACGCCGGAGGTGGACAGCGTGATCCGCCGCCGCGAGAGGGAGATCCCCTCGCCGTCCATGGCGATCTTCATCGCGTCGCGGACGTTCTCGAAATTGTAAAGCGGCTCGCCCATGCCCATCAGCACGATGTTCGACAGCAGCCGCGGCCGCGCGTCGGAGGCCTCGCCCGGCTGCGGCCATTCGCCCAGATCGTCACGGGCGACCATGATCTGGCCGACGATCTCGGCCGCGGTGAGGTTGCGCACCAGTCGCTGGGTGCCGGTGTGGCAGAAGGTGCAGGTCAGCGTGCAGCCCACCTGGCTGGAGATGCACAGCGTGCCGCGCCCTTCCTCGGGGATGTAGACGGTCTCCACCTCGTGGCCGCCGGCGATGCGCATCAGGTACTTGCGCGTGCCGTCGGCGCTGACCTGGCGCGAGACGACCTCGGGCACCTCGATGCAGAACGCCTCGTCCAGCATGGCGCGGTAGGCCTTGGCCAGGTTGGTCATCGCGCCGAAGTCGCGCACGCCCTTCTGGTAGATCCACTGCCAGATCTGGCCGACGCGCATGCGGGCCTGCTTCTCGGGCGTGCCGGCCGCGATCAGCGCCTCCTGCATCGCCGCACGGGAGAGGCCGACGAGATTCGTCTTGCCCCCTTCCTCGGGCTTGCGGGGAAGGGTCAGCACGTCCTGGGTGATCGGGGCCTTGGCCGACATGGGTTCGCCTGCACTTTGGGAATGGAAGCCGCTTCTATAGAGGATTCGGCCCGAAAAGCCAAAGGCTTTGCCGCCGCCGGCCGCCCGGCCGGGGCAAGGGCGTCATGCACGTATTGCATCGCGCGCGGCAACGGGCGCCGGGGAAGGGCGCGCCGGGGGATCGGGGGGCGGAGGGCCGGGGCCGCGCGGGGCCCCGGCCGGCCCGGATCAGCTGTCGGCGCAGCGCTTGGCGGCATCCTCGACCGCCGCGGTGAAGCCCAGCAGCGAGAAGGTGTCCTTGGTCTTGGTCCCGCGCGAGGACCGCGCGGTCAGCACCGCCTGGGTGCCGGCCTTCATCTGGGCGATGATCTTCTTGTCGTCCTCGGGGGTGGCGGGCCAGGCCCATTCGCCCTCGGTGAAGAGCTCGAACTCCGTGCCGTCGATGTTCAGGTTCACGGTCGAGCCTTCGGCGAAGGGATAGCCGCCGGTGAAGGTCACCTGCCCGTCGACGCCGCCGGCGGGGCGGTAGAAGACGAACAGCAGGATGTCGCCGCGGCGCACCGAGACGACGCGGCCGTCCTTGGTGTTCACCGTGTCCTTCGGCGAAGAAACCCCCCAGCATTCCTTGGGATCGTCCTCGACGAAGACCGACCAGTCGGTCTTGGCGGCAACGCGGTTGCTGCTTTCCTCTTGCGCGAAGGCGGGCATCGCCGTCGCCAGCGCCAGAAGGATCCCGGCCGCGAGGCGCGCTGTCGATGATGTCATCTGTGCAGTCTCCAAGCTGTCTTGCCTGTGCATGCCCCAAGGCGCAGGCCGTGGCGCGCTGACCTGTCCGGGGGGCGTTTTCTTTCGGACAGAAGCACATTAGCCTGACCGCCGCCACGGACGAAAGGGGCCGTGCGCAGAAATTCGCCCATGAAATCAAGCCGGAGAGCCAGGATTTATGACTGCCCCCGTTCCCATGACCGAGATCCGCCGCGGCGGTATGCTGGAAAGCCTTCACCTGGGCCACGCCGTGATCTGCGATGCGGAAGGCGGGATCGTGCGCTCCTGGGGCGATCCGGGGGCGGTGATCTTCCCGCGCTCCTCGGCCAAGATGCTGCAGGCGCTGCCGCTGGTGACCTCGGGCGCGGCGGACCGGGCGGGGCTGACGCCCGAGCATCTGGCCCTGGCCTGCGCCTCGCACAACGGCGCGCGCATCCACACCGACCGGGTCGCCGCCTGGCTGCGCGACCTGGGGCTGGACGAGGGGGACTTTCGCTGCGGCCCGCAGGTGCCGGATGATCCCGAGGCGCGCAAGGCGCTGACCTGCTCGGACGAAGCGCCCTGCCAGTTGCACAACAACTGCTCGGGCAAGCACGCGGGGTTCCTGACGCTGAACCGGCACCTCAAGGGCGGGCCGGAGTATATCGAGGTCGATCACCCGGTGCAGCGCGCGGTGCGGGAGGCCTTCGAGGCCGCGACCGGCGAGACCAGCCCCGGCTGGGGCATCGACGGATGTTCGGCGCCGAACTTCACCTGCACCGTGGCCGGGCTTGCGCGTGCCATGGGCCGTTTCGCCGGCGCCGCCGCGCGCAGCGGGACCGAGGCCGAGGCCCAGGTGCGGCTGACCCAGGCGATGATGGCCCACCCGGAGCTTGTCGCCGGCGAGGGCCGCGCCTGCACCGAGCTGATGCGCGCCGCCAAGGGCGCGCTGGCGCTGAAGACGGGGGCGGACGGGGTGTTCGTTGCCATCCTGCCGCAAAAGCAGTTGGGCGTGGCGCTGAAGATCGCAGACGGCGCGACGCGGGGCAGCGAATGCGCCATCGCGGCGATCCTGTGCCACCTGGGGGTGCTGGACCCGGACCACCCGGCCACGCGCAAGCGCATGAACGCGCCCATTCGCAGCCGGCTGGGGCTGGAGGCGGGGCTGATCGCGCCCGCCCCCGGGTTCGTCTAGGCTACATCTCCATCGCCTCGGCCACTTCGACCGAGCCGCCATCGTCGATGATCGGGCAGTTCTTCGCCCAGCCCAGCGCCTGGTCCATGTCGTTGGCCTGCACCAGCGTGTAGCCGCTGACCGGGTTGGCGCCGCCGTCGTCCGCCACCCCGGAGGAGCTGACGGTCTTCGACATGCCCGCCGGGTGGCCGCCGTCGACGAGGTTGTCGCCGATCCCGCCCATCCAGTCGCGCCAGGCGGCCATCACGCGCTCGCCCTCTTCGGGCGACTCCGGCCGCTGGCCACCGTGGTAGATATACATGTACTTCGGCATTGTTTCCTCCCTTGGAATTTGCAGTCTCTAAGCCTGCGTTTCGGCCTCTGCGGCCGTCTGCTCGAGCTTGCGGAGTGCCGAACTCCAGCCGCTCTCGTGGCTCTCGGCGGCTTCTTGGCTGGGCAGGTCCCGGTGGGCGAGAACCAGTTTCGCACCGCCCGGGGCCTGCGTCACGGTAAATGTCACGTGGCTTTCGGCGCCGCGGTCGCCGGTTTCGGCGTCGTGCCAGGCCCAGGTGAAGCCCAGCGACTGCGGCGGGTCGACATGGGTCACCTGGCCCGAGACTTCGTGCCGGGTGCCTTCGGGGCTGTGCATGACGGAATGCCAGGGCCCGGTTCGGGTGAAATCGAGGTTGCGGTCGGGGACGGTAAAGCCCTCCGGCCCCCACCATTGCAGCAGGCCGGCCTCGGTCGAGACAAGCTCGAACAGGCGTTCGGGGGGTAGCGGCAGCAGGCGTTCTAGCACGAGGTCAGCCATCGGATCTCTCCTTCGGGGGTTGGAAATACGCGGGGTCCAGCAGGGCCACCTGCTCCAGCCGGTCGAGGCTGGCCTCCCAGAAGGCGCGGCGGCTGGCGAGCCAGCCGTCCAGGCGGCGCAGCGCCTCCGGGTGCACGGAATAGAGCCTCTTCTGCCCCTCGGCGCGTTGCCGCAGCAGCCCCGATTCGCGCAGCACCTTGAGGTGGCGCGACACGGCCGGCGCGGAGATGGCGCATTGCGCGGCCAGCGCCCCGGCGGGCAGCTCGCCCTCCGACAGCAGCCGTTCGACCAGTTGCAGCCGCGTGCGGTCGCCAAGGGCGGCGAAGGTGGTGGAGATATCGCTCATGCCCCATTATTTAACAAAAGTGTTAAATAAGCAAGCGCGAAGTTGCGGTGCACCCCGAGGCACACGGGCGGCGCCGCGTCGAGGCTCAGCTTTCGGGGGTGACGAACTCTGCCCGGGTATAGCCCTGCAGGTACAAAAGCGCGGTGAGATCGCCGTGATCGACGCGCAGCGCGCATTGCGCCGCCACCGCGGGCTTGGCGTGCAGCGCAACGCCCATCCCGGCCAGTTGCAACATGCCCAGATCGTTCGCCCCGTCGCCCACGGCCAGCACGTCCCGCGGCTTCAGGCCCAGGCGCGCGGTGATCTGCTGCAGCGCCTCGACCTTGGCCTCGCGCCCCAGGATGGGCCGGGCGACCTCGCCCGTCAGCACGCCATCCTCGGCCAGCAGCACGTTGGCGCGGGCCTCGTCGAACCCCAGCCGCGCGGCGACGTGGCCGGTAAAGGCGGTAAAGCCGCCCGAGACCAGCGCCGCATGGGCGCCGGCGGCCTTCATGGTCGCCAGAAGCGCCGGCCCGCCGGGCATCAGGGTGATGCGCTGCGCCAGCACCTCGGCCACCAGGCTTTCGGGCTGGCCGCGCAACAGCGCCACGCGTTCGGTCAGCGCGCCTTCGAAATCCAGCTCGCCGTTCATGGCGCGGGCGGTGATCTCCTTCACCCGCGCGCCGACGCCGGCGGCATCGGCCAGCTCGTCGATGCATTCCTGGCAGATCATCGTGCTGTCCATGTCGGCCAGGAGCATCGCCTTGCGCCGCCCCTCGGCGGGCTGGATGTTGAGGTCGGCCTGGGCCGCGATCTCGGCCCGCACGTCGTCGAAATTGCCCGGCACCGCGGCAAGCGGGAACTCCGCCGCCTCGTCGGGCGAAAGCCATTGCGCGGCGCCGCCGCCCCAGGCGTTGCGCAGCGCCTCCACCAGGGCCGGGTCCAGCGCCCCGGGGCGCGCGATCAGGGTGACGATGAACATGCGGAGTTTCCGATCGTGAACGGGCGAACAGCAAAATTGCGTGCGACGCGGGCTATAGCGATCTTTTCTGTCTTGTGAAAGCGCCGGGGCAGCCGTAATCGAGCAGGTGGGACACCCCTCCCCAACGAGGGGCGCTTATCTGGAAGGATAACAGCGATGAGCACCGACTACCCGGCGACGCGGCCGGCCAACCCGCGTTTTTCCTCTGGCCCCTGCGCCAAGATCCCCACGTTCAGCCTCGACAAGTTGCAGGACGCGCCCCTGGGCCGTTCGCACCGCGCCGCCGTCGGCAAGGCCAAGCTGAAGGCCGCCATCGACGAGACGCGCGCGCTGCTGGGCGTGCCGGACGATTACCGCATCGGCATCGTTCCCGCCTCCGACACCGGCGCGGTGGAAATGGCGATGTGGAACCTGCTGGGCGCCCGCCCGGCGACCATGCTGGCCTGGGAAAGCTTCGGCGCCGGCTGGGTCACCGACGTGGTCAAGCAGCTGAAGATCGAGGCCGAGGTGAAAACCGCCGACTATGGCCGCATCGTCGACCTGGCCGAGGTGGATTTCGACACCGACGTCGTCTTCACCTGGAACGGGACCACCTCGGGCGTGCGGGTGCCGGACGGCAGCGCGATCCCCGCGGACCGGGGCGGGCTGACGATCTGCGACGCGACCTCCGCCGCCTTCGCGCAGGAATTGCCCTGGGACAAGCTGGATGTGACCACCTTCTCCTGGCAGAAGGTGCTGGGCGGCGAGGCGGCGCACGGGATGCTGATCCTCAGCCCCCGCGCGGTGGCGCGGCTGGAAAGCTACTCCCCGCCCTGGCCGCTGCCGAAGATCTTCCGCCTGACCAAGGGCGGCAAGCTGATCGAGGGCATCTTCGAGGGCGCGACGATCAACACCCCCTCCATGCTGGCGGTCGAGGATTACCTCGTGGCGCTCGACTGGGCACGCTCGGTCGGCGGGCTGGAGGGGCTGATCGCCCGGGCCAACGCCAATGCGCAGGCAATCTGGGATTTCTGCGAAACGCGCGACTGGATCGACAACCTGGCGGAGGATGCGGCGACACGCTCCAACACCTCGGTCTGCCTGAAGTTCACCGACCCGCGGATCACCGATGGCGCGGCCTTCGCCAAGGCGGTTGCCAAGCGGCTGGAGGCGGAAGGCGCGGCGCTGGACATCGGCGCCTACCGCGACGCGCCCCCGGGGCTGCGCATCTGGTGCGGCGGCACGGTGGAGACCGCGGATATCGAGGCGCTTCTGCCCTGGCTCGACTGGGCCTTCGCCGAGGAAATCGCCGCCCTCTCGCGCGCCGCGTAAGGCGCGCCTTCCGGCGATCCACAGACCTTCCGGCCGCGCCCAGGCGGGGCGCGCCGGCTTCCCAGACAGTCAGACAGACAGGACCACAGACATGGCCCCCAAAGTGCTCGTATCCGACAAGCTTTCGGAAACCGCCGTCCAGATCTTCCGCGATCGCGGCATCGACGTCGATTTCATGCCCGAGCTGGGCAAGGACAAGGACAAGCTGGCCGAGGTGATCGGCCAGTACGACGGCCTGGCCATCCGCTCGGCCACCAAGGTGACGGCGAAGCTGCTGGAGCGCGCCGAGAACCTGAAGGTGATCGGCCGCGCCGGCATCGGCGTCGACAACGTCGACCGCGAGGCCGCCTCCAAGCGCGGCGTGATCGTGATGAACACACCCTTCGGCAACATGATCACCACCGCCGAACATGCCATCGCCATGATGTTCGCCGTGGCCCGGCAGATCCCCGAGGCCAGCGCCTCGACCCACGCCGGAAAGTGGGAGAAATCGCGCTTCATGGGGGTGGAGCTGACCGGCAAGACCCTGGGCGTGATCGGCGCCGGCAACATCGGCGGCATCGTCTGCGACCGGGCGCGCGGGCTGAAGATGAAGGTCATCGCCTACGATCCCTTCCTGTCGGCCGAGAAGGCCGAGAAAATGGGCGTCGAGAAGGTCGAGCTGGAGACGCTGCTGACCCGCGCCGATTTCATCACCCTGCATGTGCCGCTGACCGACCAGACCCGCAACATCCTGTCGGCGGAGAACCTGGCCAAGACGAAGAAGGGCGTGCGCATCATCAACTGCGCCCGCGGCGGCCTGGTGGACGAGGAGGCGCTGGCCGAGCTTCTGAAATCCGGCCATGTGGCCGGCGCGGCCTTCGACGTCTTCAGCGTCGAGCCGGCGACCGAGAACCCGCTTTTCGGCCTGCCCAACGTTGTCTGCACCCCGCACCTGGGGGCCGCCACCACCGAGGCGCAGGAGAACGTCGCCCTGCAGGTGGCCGAGCAGATGTCCGACTACCTGTTGACCGGCGCGGTGACCAACGCGCTGAACATGCCCTCGGTCACCGCCGAGGAGGCCAAGGTGATGTCGCCCTGGATCAAGCTGTCCGACCACCTGGGGGCCTTCATCGGCCAGATGACGGACGAGCCGATCAAGGCGATCAACATCCTTTACGACGGGGTCGCCGCGACGATGAACCTGGAGGCGCTGAACTGCGCCGTGATCGCCGGGATCATGAAGCGCGCGAACCCGGACGTGAACCTTGTCAGCGCGCCGGTGATCGCCGCCGAGCGGGGGATCAAGATCTCCACCACCAACCAGGCGAAGTCGGGCGCCTTCGAGGGCTACGTCAAGGTGACCGTGGTGACCGCGAAGCGCGAGCGTTCGATCGCGGGGACGGTCTTCTCGGACGGCAAGCCGCGGTTCATCCAGATCAAGGGCATCAACATCGATGCGGAGATCGGGGCGCACATGCTCTACACCACCAACGAGGACGTGCCGGGCATCATCGGCACGCTGGGCCAGACCATGGGCGACAATGGCGTCAACATCGCCAACTTCACCCTGGGCCGCGCCGCGGCCAAGGGCGAGGCGATCGCGCTGCTTTACGTCGACGACGTGGTGCCGGAGCCGGTGGTGGCCAAGCTGCGCGACACCGGGCTGTTCCGCCAGGTCAAGCCGCTGCAGTTCGACGTGGCCTGAGGGGCGGCCCGGGGGCGGGCGCTTCCCCCCTTCGCGCCCTCGCGGCGCAGGGGCGGGGGCGCTGCCCCCCTGGGGCCTTTCGGCCCCATTCCCCCCGGAGTATTTGGGGCGAGATGAAGGGGATCCCGCGCGGGTTCCCCGCCGAGCAAGGAGGACGTGATGCCGGAGCGGAACGAGAGCGCGTTGGAGTTCATGCTGTCGCGGCGGTCGCGGCCGGCCAAGACCCTGCGTCCGCCGGTGCCGGGCCGGGCCGAGCTGGAGGTGATCCTGACGGCGGCGGCGCGCGTGCCCGATCATGGCAAGCTGGAGCCCTGGCGCTTCCTGGTGCTGGAGCGCCCGGCGCTGGAGCGGCTGGCCGGCCTTGCCGAGGCGCGGGCCGAGGCGCTGGGCCTAGACCCCGAGCAGGCGGCCAAGGGGGCCGATCAATTCGCCCGCAGCCCGCTGGCGGTGGCGGTGATCGAATCGCCCCAGGACGTGCCGAAGATCCCGCGGATCGAGCAGACCTATTCCGCCGGCGCGGCCTGCTACGGCCTGCTGGCCGCCGCGCTGGCGGCGGGCTGGGGGGCGA
>JBPEXR010000116.1:0-3622 GCA_052031355.1 Paracoccaceae bacterium | reverse complement strand
CCGGCAGAGCCGGTGCCGGCGGGGGCGCTGCTGCTGCGCCTGCCGAACGCCACCTACGCGCCGATCCTGATGGGCTCGCTCCTCGCCATCGCGCTGGAGGATCGGCGCGGGTTCGCCTGGGCCTGGCGCGGCGCCGGGGGGCGCTGGGCAGCGCCCGCCCTGGCCCTGGCCCTGCTGGCGGCGTTGCAATTCACCCCGCAGGACGTGCTGGGCTGGCCCAACCTTCTGATCCACACGCTGATGTGCGCGCTGCTGGCCGCCCTCGTGGTGCGCGAGCGTACGCCCCTGACGCCCTTCCTGGCGGCGCGCCCCATCGCCCGGATCGGGGAGGTCAGCTACGGCGTCTACCTCTACCACCTGATCGGGCTGGACATCTGGATGCGGCTGGCGGGCCCCTTGGGATGGGACGAGGGCTGGGTGCGCCTCCTCGGCTATTCCGCCCTGTCGATCCTGATGGCCGAGGTCAGCTTCCGCACGCTGGAGGCGTTCTTCCGCCGGTTCCGGCCGGCCGGCCCGCCCGCCACCGCCGCCATGCACAGCGCCGAGATGCCGCCCCGCCCGGGGCGATAGGCGCCCGGGGGGCGTTGCCTGGCGCGGGCAAACGGGTAGAAATGGCGCATGGCCGCGCTTCTTCGCATTCTGCTGATCCTCGGGATCACGCTGCTTTCGCCCGCCGGGGCCGCGCTCGCCGGAAAGCTGTCCGCCGGGGCGGAAGCGGCGCGGGTCGCCGCGGGCGATGCCGTGCAGGTGACGGCAGCCGGAGAGGCTGAGCGCGAGGCGAAGCGCCCCGGCAAGCCGATGTGCCCGAAGCTGGCGGCCGGAATGAAGCTGTGCTCGGGCTTTCTCGATCTGGCCAACGGCCTGCCGCTCGCCGCGCCCGCCTGCGTGAAGATCGCCGCCTGGCCCTGCGGTGCGGCCAGGTTGCGCGGCTGGATCGCCCCGCCGCCGACGGAGCCGCCGCGCCTCGTCTGATCGAATTCGCCAACCTGCAGAATTTCGACTTTCGAGGACATACCGATGATGACACGACGTTCGCTGCTGGCGCTGGGCGCCGGCGCGGCCCTGGCCGCTTGCACCAGGGCCCCGGAGGTGCCACCGACGCGGCAGGCCGCCCCGCCGGTCTATCCGCCCTTGCCCGATTTCTACGGGCCGATCTTCACCGAGCCGTGGCCCATTCCGGCCATCCCCGAGGGGGTGATCGCCCCGCGCTACTGGCGCCGAGAGGTGCCAAACCCCTTTCCCGGCCACCCGCGCGGGACGATCATCGTCGATCCCGACGTGGCGATGCTGCACTTCGTGGAGGGCCCGCAGACGGCCGTGCGCTATGGCGTCAGCGTCGGCGCGGCGGGCTTCGCCTGGGCGGGCACGGCCCGGCTGCAGTTCTGCCGGAAATGGCCGCGCTGGAAGGTGCCGGAAAGCATGATCCGCCGCCAGCCTGAACTCGCGCCCTATTCGGTGGCGAACGGCGGGATGGACCCGGGGCCGGACAACCCGCTGGGGGCCCGGGCGCTGTACCTGTTCCGAAACGGCAAGGACACGCTCTACCGCATCCACGGCAGCGCCTCCCCGGCAGAGCTTGGGCGCGCGGTCTCGCAAGGTTGCATCCGGATGCTGAACCACGATGTCATCGACCTGCACGAACGTGCCGTGCACGGGGCGGATGTCATCGTCCTGCCCTCCGGCAAACCGGCGCCGCCGGCCAGCGCGTGAGGGGAAGGGGGAGGCGCGGCGCCTCCCCCCGCAGCGGCGCCCCGACGCGGATGGGGCGCCTTTTCGTCCCGCCGGCGGGCCCTAGCTTAGCCGCATGTCGATCGAGGCGATCTTCGGAAGCTCCAGCGTGGACCTGGGCGCGATGCAGCTCGCGGCGCGGGCGGCGGTCGTCTTCCTTTTCGCCGTGGCGCTGTTCCGGTTGCTGCCCCGCAAATCGCTGGGCGATACCTCCGTTGTCGATTTCGTGCTCACCATCCTCATCGGCTCCAGCCTGAGCCGTGCGCTGACCGGCAACGCGCCGCTGGGACCGGTGCTGCTGGGCTGCCTGGTCCTGGGGGCGCTATGGGTCGGCATGTCCTGGCTTGCCATCCACTCCGATGGCTTTTCGCACCTGGTGAAGGGGCGGCCGATCGTGCTGGTCCGCGACGGGGTCATCGACGGCAAGGCGCTGCGCCGGGCCCAGATGGGCGAATGCGACCTTCTGCAGAACCTGCGCCTTCAGGGCTACGCGGGGCCCGAGGAGATCGGCCTGGCCTACCTGGAGCGTAACGGCGCCATCTCCGTCGTGCGGGAGGCGGGCGAGGCGAAGCCCTCGGCCTGAGGCCGCCGGGCTTTCGCGGGCGTCAGCTGCCCGGCACCACCACGGGCAAGCCCAAGAGGCGCCACAGCTGCATGCCGCCCCGGTAGTAGCTGATGCGTTCGGCCGGGTAGCCAGAGCCGATCATCGCGCGGATCGCCGTGGGTGATTGCCCGCACCAGGGGCCGTTGCAGAAAAGGGCGACGGGCCGGGCTTCCGCACAATCCCAGCCGTCGAAATCCGGCGTGCACCCCAGCGCGTCCAGCTGGTTGGTGATCTGGTCCCAGGGCAGGTGCACGGCCCCGGGGATCGTGCCGCCCTCGAACCACTTGCGGGTGCGGCTGTCGATCACCGTCACCTCGGGGTCCTGCAGCATCTCCAGCAGCTCCAGCTCGCCGATGGTGGTGACCCCTTCGGCAGGCTGCATCGGCTGGATGCAGAAGGGCGGGCAGGGGCGCGAAGTGCGGGCGAAATCGCCGGTGATGACGGCGGAATTGTCCTGCTCGCGCTGGATCTCGAAGGGGCCGTTCTCGGTCGGGACGGTCACGGACATCCGCTCGCTGTCGATGCCGACGGGCTCGGCCGCCAGGGCCGAAGGCAGCGCGGGGGCGAGGGCGGCAAGGCAAAGGGCGAGGAGTCGGGGCAAGATGCGCATGATGCTTCCTTTCGGCCGGGGCCGATGTTCGGGGCGATACGGGGGGAAGTCTGGCAAGAATCCATCTTCCATTCAAGAATTCGAATAATTCTTTACCTATCCCGCGCCGCGCCCTTAGCATCGGTCCGGCGGGCGCCGGATGTCCCCCATGGACCGACGCCCTGCAAACACCAAGGGAGGTATGCATGAGACATCTGATATCGGCGCTGGTCGTCGCGCTGGCCGGCATCGTCGCCTTCAGCGCGCAGGCCGAGCAGAGCGAGCGCTACGGCAAGCAGAAGGTCGTCTATCACATCAATTACGACGGCGGGCCGGAGTCCAAGGCGTACCGCGGCGCCATGCGCAACATCCAGAACCACATCAACGCCGTCGGGGCCGAGAACCTGGAGGTGAAGGTCGTGCTGCACGGCAACGGCGTGGGGCTGCTGAAAACGGCCAAGGGCGACGACGGGCTGCAGACGGCGGTCGCCTCGCTGAAGGGGCAGAACGTCGGGTTCCAGGTCTGCAACAACACCCTCAAGGGGCGGAAGATCAGCTACGAAAACGATCTCTACGATGTCTGGGAGGAGGATATCGTCCCCTCCGGCGTGGCCGAGCTGTCGCGCCTTCAGCAGATGGGCTACACCTACATCAAGCCCTGATCACTGCCCGCGGGCGCGTGCCCCGCGGCCAGGTTCCGC
>JBPEXR010000115.1:0-2146 GCA_052031355.1 Paracoccaceae bacterium | reverse complement strand
CAGATCTCGGCGGTGACTTCCTTGATGTCACGGCCGGATTTCATGATCAGCGAGGGGTTGGTGGTCACGCCGTCGACCATGCCGAGGTCGTTCAGCTCTCGGATGGCGTCGATCTCGGCGGTGTCTACGAAGAATCTCATGGGGGCGGTCCTTGCATTGCTTGGCTTTGGGTTGCGCGTGTCATAACTCAGGTCGCAGCGCGCCGGAACCCCCGGGCTCCGGGCGCCAAAGGCGAAGGGCGGCCAGTGGCATTCTACGGTGAAGGCGATCTGATCGGGGTGATGACGACCCAGCCCCTGGACGGCGCGCTGGACTACCGCGCGCCGCCCGGCGGGTGTGCGGAAGGCGCCTTCGTCGAGGTGCCGCTGGGCCCGCGCAAGGTCACCGGCGTCGTCTGGGGGCCGGGCAAGGGCGATTTCCCGCTGCACAAGGTGCGCCCGGTGCTGCGCGTGCTGGAGGCCGCGCCCATGCGGGAGGAGCTGCGCCAGTTCGTCGAACGCGCCGCCGAATACACGCTGACGCCGCTGCCGGCGATGCTGCGCCTGGCGATGCGGGCGCCGGGGCTGGGCGATCCGCCCTCGATGCGGCGCATCTACCGGCTGGGCGATACCCCGCCCGAGCGGCTGACCGAGGCGCGCGCCCGGGTGCTGGAGGTCATGCGCGAGTTCGGCGGCCTGGCCTTCACGCTGGGCGAGCTGTCGCAGATGGCGGGCGTCTCCACCTCGGTCGTCAAGGGCCTGGCGAAGATGGGCGCCCTGCGCGAGGAGGACAGCCCCCGCGATCTGCCCTTCCCGCGGCTGGACCCCGGCCATGCGGGCAAGGCGCTGACCGCCGACCAGGAGGCCGCCGCCGAAGCCCTGCGCGCGGGCATCGAGGCGGGCGGCTACGGCACCACGCTGCTGAAGGGCGTCACCGGCTCCGGCAAGACCGAAGTCTACCTGGAGGCCGTGGCCGCGGCGCTGCGCCAGGGCCGGCAGGCGCTGGTCCTTCTGCCCGAGATCGCCTTGACCGCCGAATTCATGACCCGGATCGAGGCGCGCTTCGGCGCCCGCCCCGCGGAATGGCATTCGGGCGTCACGATGACCGAGCGGCGCCGCGTCTGGCGGATGCTGGGCGAGGGGCAGGCGCAGGTGGTGGTCGGGGCGCGTTCGGCGCTCTTCCTGCCTTACAGCGACCTCGGACTGATCGTCGTCGATGAAGAGCATGATACCTCCTACAAGCAGGAGGATGGCGTGCTCTACAACGCCCGCGACATGGCGGTGCTGCGCGCCTCGATCTGCGGCGCGCGGGTGGTGCTGGCCTCGGCCACGCCCAGCCTGGAAAGCTGGGCCAATGCCGATGCCGGCAAGTACGAGCGGCTGACCCTCAACGCGCGCTTCGGCGCCGCCGTCATGCCGCAGATGCGCGCCATCGACATGCGCGAGGAAAGCCTGCCCGGCGATCGCTGGATCTCGCCCAGCCTGGCGCAGGCGGTCTCTGCCCGGCTGGAGGCGGGCGAGCAGGCCCTGCTATTCATCAACCGGCGCGGCTATGCCCCGGTCACCATCTGCCGGGCCTGCGGGCACCAGATCGGCTGCTCGCATTGCGACGCGCGGATGGTCGAGCACCGCTTCCAGAAGCGCCTCGTCTGCCACCAGTGCGGCGAGACCGCCCCGGTGCCCGAGGCCTGCCCCTCCTGCGAGGTCGCCGGCAAGCTGGCCCCGGTCGGCCCGGGGGTCGAGCGGCTGAGCGAGGAAGCCGCGCAGCTGTTCCCGCAGGCACGGGTCGCCACGCTGTCGTCGGACATGTTCGGCAGCGCCCGCGCGCTGAAACAGGAGATCGCCGGCATCGCCGCGGGGGGCGCCGACATCATCATTGGCACCCAGCTGGTGGCCAAGGGGCACAATTTCCCCATGCTGACCCTCGTCGGGGTGATCGACGCCGACCTGGGGCTGCAGGGCAGCGACCTGCGCGCCGCCGAGCGCACGTTCCAGCTGATGCGCCAGGTGGCCGGGCGGGCCGGCCGGTCCGAGCGGCAGGGCACGGCGCTGCTGCAGACCTTCCAGCCCGAGCACGCGGTCATCCGCGCGATCCTTTCGGGGGACGAGGAGAATTTCTGGCGCGCCGAGGCGGCCGAGCGCCGCGCCGCCGGCGTGCCCCCCTACGG
>JBPEXR010000114.1:0-1800 GCA_052031355.1 Paracoccaceae bacterium | reverse complement strand
GTCTCCTTCACCAGCCAGTTGTGCTTGGTGCAGGGGCGGGTGATGCCGACGGTATCCGCCTCCTGGAAGGCGTCGGAGCCGATCATGAAGGTCGGGACCTGCCCGGTCAGCACGACGATCGGGATCGAATCCAGCAGTGCGTCCGTCAGCCCGGTGACCGCGTTGGTCGCCCCGGGGCCGGAGGTGACCAGCACGACGCCCGGCTTGCCGGTGGAGCGGGCATAGCCCTCGGCCGCGTGCACGGCGCCCTGTTCGTGCCGCACCAGGATGTGGCGGATGTCGTTCTGCTGGAAGATCTCGTCGTAGATCGGCAGCACCGCGCCGCCCGGGTAGCCGAATACCGTATCGACGCCCTGGTCCCTGAGGGCCTGAACCACCATCTTCGCGCCGGTCATCTGACGTGTCATCTCGCTCTCCGTTAAGGCGTCGCTGCGCCGCATAAAAAAACCCCCGACGGCATCGGGGGCGCATGGGGATCCACCAGGGTGTCCGTTACCGGCCCATGCGCCTTTGCTGTACGATTACGATTAGCCGTGCCATCTTCGTGCCTTCCCAAGCGGTCCGGCGGACAATAGCAGCCGGGTCGGGAGGGTCAACCGCCCTGCGCGGCAAAAATGTCCCGTGAGGCAGAAAATCTTTCCGATAATTGCGCGGGGCGGGGTTTGTCCGCAAGAAGCCGTGCGCCGGGCTGGGGGTCGGCGACGGCTTCGCGCGCGCCGGGCGGCTTGCGCCGCGTGGCATTGGCGGGCGGTATTCGCAAGCATCCCGCGCCTACCGGCACCGCGCCAAACGCCGTGCCGTGCGCTTTGCCGCGTTGCAGCGGCAGGGCGGCCCGACAGGGGGAGGGGAACCGCCTCGCCGCCCGGCTCGTTGAGGCGGCATCAGCACAGTGCAAGGACCAGCCAGGATGAGCAGAGGCCGCAACGCGAAGACCCCGTGGGAAATCCCGCCCAAGGGCTGGTGGGACATCCTGATGCGGATCTGGCGCGACCTCGGCCCCGACCACATCAGCCTGATCGCCGCGGGCTGCGCCTTCTACGGGCTGCTCGCGCTTTTCCCCGCGGTGACCGCGCTGATGGCGATTGCCGGGCTGGTGACCGAACCGGCGGTGATCGTCGAGCAGCTGGACGCCATGGCCGCGGCCCTGCCGGCGGAGGCGGCGGACATCGTTCTGAACCAGGCGCGCGAGGTTGCCGGCTCCGACCAGGGCGGGCTGGGGCTGGCGGCGGTTGCCGGTATCCTGATCGCGCTCTATTCCGCCTCGAAGGGCGTGCAGGCCCTGATGGAAGGGCTGAACGTCGTCTATTCCGAGGAGGAGGAGCGCGGCTTCGTCAAGCTGACCGCCATGCGCCTGGGCCTGACGTTGCTGATGGTGGTGGGCGTTCTGCTGGCGGCGGTGGCTGTCGTGGCGATCCCGGCGATGCTGGCGGTGCTGAACCTTGGCAGTTTCACCGAGTTTCTGGCCCGCATCCTGCGCTGGCCGGTGCTGCTGGTCCTGGCCGGGGCGGGCTTTGCCCTGATCTACCGCTGGGGGCCGTCGCGGGTGCCGCCGCATTGGCGCTGGCTGACGCCGGGGGTGATCCTGACCTGCGTTCTGTGGGTGGCGGGCACGCTGGGCTTTGCCTGGTACGTGCAGAGCTTCGGCAGCTACAACGAGACATTCGGCGCGTTGGCCGGCGTGGTTATTCTGCTGATGTGGATGTGGCTTTCGGCCTTCATCGTTCTGCTGGGGGCCAAGCTGGACGCCGAGGCGGAGCACCAGACCCGCCGCGACACCACCGTTGAGGGCGACCAGCCGAT
>JBPEXR010000113.1:0-1957 GCA_052031355.1 Paracoccaceae bacterium | reverse complement strand
TAAAGCCCGTCCAGCTTCTTGCGGTCCTCGATCGACTGCTTCCATTCCTTGGCCGGACGGTTCGTCTTGGTCTCCAGCCAGGGCATGATGCTGGCATGCTGGGCGTAGAAATGCGTCAGGTCCGGGATCAGGTCCTTGACCACCGGCATGTGCGGCAGCGGGTAGATCTTCACGTCGCCCTTCACCTCGTCCATGCCGTAGATGCAGGCCAGGGTGTTGATGCCGTCGATGTTCATCGCGCAGGAGCCGCAGATCCCCTCGCGGCACGAACGCCGGAAGGTCAGGGTCGGGTCGATCTCGTTCTTGATCTTGATCAGCGCGTCCAGGATCATCGGCCCGCAGCTGTCCATGTCGACGAAATAGGTGTCGACCCGCGGGTTCTCGCCATCGTCGGGGTTCCAGCGGTAGATCTGGAACTTGCGCAGGTTGGTCGCGCCCTCCGGCTTCGGCCAGGTCTTGCCGGTCCGAATGCGGGAGTTCTTGGGGAGCGTCAGTTCGACCATGTCTCTCTCCTAGTTGAGCAGCGCCGGCAGGCCCTCGGCCGCCAGGCAGGCCAGCACGGCGGGGCGCTGGACGATGTTGGTGACGATCTCGAGGCTGGCGGCGGTCGGCCCGGTCAGCGTGTCGGCGGCCAGCGACAGGATCTGCCGGCTGTCGGCACCGTCGATGATGCAGTTGACCGCCGGCTCCACCGGCACGCCCGGGAAGCGCTCGACGACCACGCGGGTCACGGTGCTGCGCGCCGCGTCTCGCGCCAGCGCGTCCTGCGCCGCCGGGGTGCAGCCCGCCAGCGCCAGGGCGCCGGCGGCCGCGATGGTGCCAAGGGCGCGCCGCATCCGCATCAGAACGTCCGTTCCTTGGGGGCGATGCGCTTGGGGTCGATGCCGCCCTTGTCGGGGCCGGTCAGCGGGTCCATGACCACCGGGCGGTAGCTCAGCTCCACCTTCGCGCCGTCGACGCGGGCGATGCTGTGCACGCGCCAGTTCTCGTCGTCGCGCTTGGGGTAATCCTCGTGCGCGTGGGCGCCGCGGCTTTCCTTGCGCGCCTCGGCCCCGGCGATGGTCGCCAGCGCGTTGGGCATCAGGTTGGTCAGCTCCAGCGTCTCCATCAGGTCGGAGTTCCAGACCAGGCTGCGGTCGGTGACCTTCAGATCGTCCAGCTTGCGGGCGATGCCGTCCATCTTCTTGACGCCCTCGGCCATGGTCTCGGCGGTGCGGAAGACCGCGGCGTCGGACTGCATGGTCTTCTGCATCTCGAGGCGCAGCTCGGCCGTGGGCACGGTGCCGTTGGCGTGGCGCAGCGCATCGAACCGGTCGAAAGCCTTGTCGACCTGGCCCTTGTTCACCTCCGGCGTGGCGCTGTCGCGGTCCACCACCTTGCCGGCGCGGATCGCCGCGGCGCGGCCGAAGACCACCAGGTCGATCAGGCTGTTGGAGCCGAGGCGGTTCGCCCCGTGCACCGAGGCGCAGCCCGCCTCGCCCACCGCCATCAGGCCCGGCACGACGCGGTTCGGATCATCCTCGGTGGGGTTCAGCACTTCGCCCCAGTAGTTGGTCGGGATGCCGCCCATGTTGTAGTGCACCGTGGGCAGGACCGGGATCGGTTCCTTCGTCACGTCGACGCCGGCGAAGATCTTGGCCGATTCCGAGATGCCGGGCAGCCGCTCGGCCAGCGCCTCGGCCGGCAGGTGGCTGAGGTTCAGGTGAATGTGGTCGCCCTCGGGGCCGACGCCGCGGCCCTCGCGGATCTCCATGGTCATCGAGCGGCTGACATAGTCGCGCGGCGCCAGGTCCTTGTACTGGGGGGCGTAACGCTCCATGAACCGCTCGCCCTCGGAGTTGGTGAGGTAGCCGCCCTCGCCCCGCGCCCCTTCGGTGATCAGGCAGCCGGAGCCGTAGATGCCGGTGGGGTGGAACTGCACGAACTCCATGTCCTGCAGCGGCAGGCCGGCGCGGGC
>JBPEXR010000112.1:0-3533 GCA_052031355.1 Paracoccaceae bacterium | reverse complement strand
AGGCGGCGGTGTTCAGCCCCTTGGCCCCAGTGGGCGGCACGATATGCGCGGCATCGCCGCAGAGGAACAGCCGCCCCCAGCGCATCGGCGCGCAGACGAAACTGCGCAGCGGCGCGATGCTCTTCTCGATCGAGGGGCCGGTCTGCAGCGCCTCGGCGTGGCGGGCGGGGATGCGGCGGCGCAACTCGTCCCAGAATTGAACGTCGGACCAGGCCTCGGGGCGGTCCTCGATCGGCACCTGGATGTAATAGCGGCTGAGGCGCGCCCCGCGCATGGAGCACAGGGCAAAGCCGCGGGCCGAGCCTGCGTAGATCAGCTCCTCGTGCACCGGGGGCGTCTCGCTGAGCACCCCCAGCCAGCCGAAGGGGTAGACCTTCTCCTGTTCCTGGCGGGCCTCGCGCGGGATGGTCTGGCGGCTGACCCCGTGAAAGCCGTCACAGCCGGCAACGAAGTCGCAGGTCAGCGTCCGCTCGCGGCCCTCGTGGCGGAAGCTGACCCGCGGGGTGTCGCCCTCGGCGCCCTCGATGCGCAGATCCTCCACCTCGCACAGAAGCGGCGCGCCGGCGGCCTCGCGCCCCTCATAGAGGTCGCGCGTCACCTCCGTCTGCCCGTAGACGGTGACGCCGTGGCCGGTGTGCTGCTGCAGATCGACGCGGAAGGACAGGTCGCCGTGGCTGACCATGACGCCGCCGTGGGTCTTGCCTTCGCGCGTCAGCCGCGCGTCCAGCCCGGCGGCGGCCATCAGCTCGACGAAGCCGCGCTCCAGCACGCCGGCGCGGATGCGGCCCAGCACATGCGCCCGGCTGCGCCGTTCCAGCACCACCGTGTCGATCCCCTCGCGGTGCAGCAACTGGCCCAGCAGCATGCCCGCCGGACCGCCCCCGATGATCGCCACCTGCGTGCGCATCGCGCCCCTCCGATCCCGTTCTCGCAGGTCACGATGGCGCAAGGGGGCGCGCAAGTAAACGCGTGGCCTAGCCGCTGCGCAGCAGCCCGGCGAGGGGGGCGGCCCCGGCGCTGGCCGGAAAGACGCGGTCCTCGACGAAGCCCTGCGCCAGCCCCAGGTGGCCGATCAGCAGCGCCTTGAAAAGCCCCTCGTAGGCGTTGACCGCGCGCAGATCGCGCCCCTCGTAGAGGGCGCGCGGTGCAAGGCCCGGCCAGTCGCCGAAGATGCGCCCGCCGGCCACCGCGCCGCCGGCGATGATCGCCAGCCCGCCTGTGCCATGATCGGTGCCGCGGCTGCCGTTTTCCGCCGCGGTGCGCCCGAACTCGGAGACGACGACGACGGCGGTCTTCTCCCACACCGGGCCCAGCGCATCGCGCAGGGCGACGATCCCCTCGGCCAGCTGCGCCAGCAGGTTGTTCAGCCGCGGCCCTTGGGCGAAATGCGTGTCCCAGCCCTGAAGCTCCATCTCCGCAATGCGCGGGCCGGCGTCGCGGCGCAGCAGGTCGGCGGCGGCGCGGACCGAAAGCAGGAAGTTCTGCCGCTGGCCCGGGCCGGCTTCGAAGCCGTCCATCGCGGCGCCGGGCTTCAGCGCGCCGGTGGCGTCGTGCAGCGCCTCGGCGAAGAGGGGATCGCGCCGGTACATCTGCGCCAGGCGCACCAGGAAATCCTCGTCGACCTCGGGCAGGGAGGATTTCGACCAAGTCTGCACCCCGGCCTCGCCCTGCAGGATCAGCGGCAGCGCCGGCCCCAGCGCCAGGCCCAAACGCTCGCCGCCGGACCCCTCGAGGCCCAGCAGGGCGCGGTTCAGCCAGCCGTCGCGGGCGGCGAAAGGGCGCCCCGCGCCGGTTTCCAGCACGTTCTGCCCGTCGAAATGCGACCGCTCGCGGTAGCTGGTGGAGGCGGCCGGCAGGAAGGCCAGCTCGCCAGCGCGGTAAAGCGGCGCCAGCGGCGCCAGCGCCGGGTGCAGGCCGAAATAGCCGTCAAGGTCGATCGGGGCTTCGGCGCCGCCGGGGGCAAGGGCCAGGCGCGGGCGCAGGCGGCGGTAGTCGGCATCGGCGTAGGGTGCCAGCGCGTGCAACCCGTCAAGGCCGCCGCGCAGCATCAGCACCACCAGTCGGTTGTCGGTCGGGGCGGCGGCGAAGACGGCGCGCAGGTCGGTGAGGGCGGTCAGCAGCCCGGCCCCGGCCGTGCCCAGGAAGTGGCGGCGGTCCATGGCTATCTCCTTTGAAACTCGGGGCTGGCGAGGACCATCGCCACGCCGGCGTCGGGCGAGGGGGCGCGGGCGGTCCAAAGGCGCGTCTCCTCGCTGGCGACGGGGCCGATGACCGTCTCCAGAAACCGCTCCGGGTCCTGCCGCGGATCAGGGCCGGCGGTGGCGGCGGGCAGGCTGGCGGCGTAGCGCCGCAGCCATTCGATGCGCCGCATCAGCCCCTCGGGCGAGATCCAGTCCTGCGCGCGGTCGCCCCAACCCTTGGGCGAGGGGGCGGTGAAGGGCACCTGGTTCATCTCCGACAGCGCCTGCAGGATGTCGCGCGGCGGCGGGTCCATCACCCCCGTCGCCCGGTGGGCCGAGATCACCAGCTCGTAGGGCGTTTTCACCTTGGGCGCCGGCGCCTCCCAGAGGGCGTCGATGGCCACCAGCTCGCGCGAGAGGGCGCCGAGGTCGCCGTCCGTCTCCTGGAAGACCGCGGCGAGCCGCGCGACGGCCCCCTCCGGCGGGTCATCGGCGATCATGTGGCGCGCCAGCTTGGTGGCGATGTGGCGGGCGGTGGCCGGATGGCGGGCCAGATCGTCGAGGATGGCCAGGCCCTGCGCCTGCCCCTCCTGCGGGTAGCGCCGCCCCAGGATCTGGCGCGGGCCGGGTTCGTGCAGCGCCGGGTAGAACTGGAAGCCGCCGTGCACGCGGCCCTCGCGCCGCCGCAGCCCGCCGTCGGCCCAGCCGGTCAGCGCCTTGGCCAGCTCCACCACGTCCGCCTGGTCGTAGCCGCCCCGCACCCCCAGGGTGTGCAGCTCCAGGATCTCGCGGGCGAGGTTTTCGTTCAGGCTGTCGCGGCCGGCGCCGCGCGCGCTGCGCCGCTGACCGAACCGCGAGTTCGGCCCGACCGAGGCGGTGTTGTCGAGATAGCCCAGCATCACCGGGTGTTGCACCACCGCGCGCAGCATGTCGGCGAAGCGGCCGAAGACATGCGGGCGGATCGCCTCGCGCTCGAACGCCGGGGCGGCGGGGCCGATGCGGCCGCGGCTGCGCGAGACGGTGAAATGGTTCGACCAGAACAGGACCATCCGCTCGCCGAAGGGCCGCTCGCTGGCGATCATGTGGCGGGCGCGGTCCAGCAGTTCGGGGCCGAAATGGCGCTTGTAGGCGCGGCGGATGACATCGCGCCGCACCTTGCCGCCATCGCCGCGCGGGGCGCCGTGGATCGCGGCCAGGATCTCGGCCGAGGCGGGATGGCGCGCCAGCGCCGGCGCCGGCACCATGGCTGGGCGCGTCTGCGCGCGCGCCCAGCCGCGCGGGTCCGCGCCGGGTCCGCCCGCACGCCCCGGCGCCGGCCCAAGGCCGAAGCGGTTGGCGGCGATGAAAGCGTCG
>JBPEXR010000111.1:0-2752 GCA_052031355.1 Paracoccaceae bacterium | reverse complement strand
GTAGCGCAGCCTGGTAGCGCACCTGCTTCGGGAGCAGGGGGTCGGAGGTTCGAATCCTCTCAGCCCGACCAGATATCCCCTCACATTGCCGTCGACGCCGAAACCGCTTGGCGCTGGCCCTGCATCACCTGCGCGAGCCGGGGCAGGTGTTCGGCACGCAGCGGTTTTTCCAGACAGTCCCGCACCACGTCGAAGCGCAGCGCCCGCGCCCTGTCTTCTGGGAGAAGCGAGGTCGTCCGCATCACCACCACGCCGCGCACGAAGCCGGGGCCAAACTCAGCCACGGCCCGTTCGAGAAACTCAAAGCCATTCATCTGCGGCATGTTCACGTCGAGCAGGATCACGTCCACCGGCGCGTGATCCGGCTGGCGCAGGTAGGCCAGCGCCTCGAGCGCCATGCGAAAGGGGATGACCTCGTCCACCAGCCCCGACCGATGCAGAATGCGCCGATAGAGCATCTGATCGACCTTCTCGTCGTCGACGGTCATCACCCGCCCCAGCCGCGGATGCCCGCTCATGCGCGCAGGGCCGGCAGTTGCACGTCGAAGCGGGTCCCGCTGACGCCGTCGGACTGCACCGAGATGCTGCCATTGTGGTTCTCGGCCACCCGGCGGCAGAGGGTGAGACCGATGCCCGTCCCCTCGTAGGCATCGCGCAGGTTCAGACGGTTGAACAATTCGAAGACCCGCGCCTGATCCGCCGGGGCGATGCCGATGCCGTTGTCGCTGACGCTGAGGTTCAGCGCCCCCCGCCCTGCCCCGCGTTCGGCGCGAATGCGGACTTCGGGCGGCACGCCCGGGCGGGCGAATTTGAGCGCATTGGCCACGAGGTTCTGCAACAGGGCGCGCAACTGCATCGCATGGCCCTGCACCATCGGCAGCGGGCCGCGGTCGATCACCGCCCCGCTGCGGTCGATCGGCGCGCGCAGATCACTAAGGATATCGCCCAGCACCGCATCGAGGTCCACCGGCGCAAACTCCATTCCCTGCCCGAGCGTGCGCGAGTAGGCCAGCACGTCCTCGACCTGACGGCCCATGCGGCTCAGCGTGCCCGCCGCCTCGGCGATCAGCTCCTGCGCATCTTCCGACAAGTCGTCGTCGCCCACGCGCAATTCCTCGAGGATCATCCGCACCGTGTTGGCGGGCGACATCAGGTCATGCGAGATCGCATAGGTGAAATCGCGCTGCTCGCGGCGCAGCCTTTCGCTGGTCAGCACAGCCGCGCGCAGCCGCACGAGGTCCGACACGCAAGCGGCAAGACTACGGGCCCGCTCGATCTCCTCGGGGCGCCAGTTGCGGGTTTCGGGCTGCATCAGGCACAGCCCGCCGATCACCGTGCCGCAGGGGGCCGTCACCGGCATGCCCAGATAGGCCAGCGGTCCGCCGTGTTGCAGGTGCGTGGTCTGGATCAGGGGATGCGCCCGAGCATCCGGGACCACCACCGGCGCCTCGGTCAGCGGGACCTGCTGGCAATAGGTCATCTCCATCGGGAGCGCCCGTGCCTCGGCCAGTTCCGCGGAGTGGCCCTTCTGGCTTTTGTAGAAAATCCGCCGCCGCTCGGGATCGAAGATCGAAATATGCGCCGCCGGCACTTCCAGCAGGTCGCTCGCCAAGCGGCTGAGGTTGTCGAATTCCGTTTCTGGCGGGGCATCGAGCAGCCCGAGTTCCTGAAGCGTGAATTGCATGGCCGGCCCCTCGCCTTCGGCATATCCACCCGCCGGGTAGCACGAGGCCGGTTAACAGCTGGTTTCCCATTCCCCACGCCGTGGCTTGCGTCAGCTGCCGTAGTGCTTGACCAGCATCCAGCCCCCCATGCCCAGCATCATCACGTTCTCGGTCAGCGACACGAAGCCCAGAGGCACGTTGCTGCTGCCGCCGACGCAGGCACATTTCAACTCGCGCCGGTCCACGTAAACCGCCTTGATGACCGAGGCCGCCCCCACGCCCCCGATGAAGATCGCCACCGGCGCCGAGACCCAGGTCAGCGCGCCCGCCGTCATCAGCACGCCCGCCAAAGCTTCGCCGAAGGGATAGATCTTGCCATAGGGCACCCAGCGGCGGGCCAGCAGGTCGTAGTTGAGAAACATGGTCGAGAAGCTCTCGATATCCTGAAGCTTCTGCACCGCGAGCAGACACATGGAGAGCGAGATGAACCACTCGAAGGCGCGCAGCGTCAGCAAATTGCCGAAGCTGTACCACGAAAGCGCGAGCGCCATCGCGAGCGCTACCCCGAAAATGGCGATGACCGGCTGGTAGCTGGTGTCCGACCGCTCCTCTTTCGGTTTGTCGAGGCCGAGATGCACCCGCAAGTCCTCGTAGCCGCCGATCCGATCGCCGTCGATATAGGTCTGCGGCGTGGTCTTCACGCCTGCGCGCTGCTTGAAGGCGTCGGTTTCCTCGCGGCTGGTCAGGGGGTGGTCCTCGACCTCGAAGCCCTTGCGCTCCAGCAAATCCTTCGTCTTCAGTCCGTAGGGGCAGAGATGGTCCTCCATCACCATCCGGTAAAGTTTCGCGGTCGTCTTGCGGGTCATCGGGGCCTCCTATTTGCCGTCGATCTCGGGGGTGGCGGGCGGCCCGCCTTCGAGGTCGGCGATCAGCGCCTTCATCTCGGCGATCTCCTTGCGCTGCGCCTTGACGATCTCATCGGCCAGCTTGCGCACCCGCGGGTCCGACAGATCGGCGCGTTCGCTGGTCAGGATGGCGATCGAATGATGCGGGATCATCGCGCGCATCCAGGAGGTATCGGCCACGGT
>JBPEXR010000110.1:0-2543 GCA_052031355.1 Paracoccaceae bacterium | reverse complement strand
GCGGCGCGCTTCTGGCGCAGATGCCGCAGTGCCCGCGCCGCACGCTGGACCTGTCGGGGGACGGCATCTCCAACTCCGGGCCGCGGCCCGGGGAGGTGCGCTTGGGGCAGGGGATGCGGGTCAACGGCTTGGTGATCGCGGCCGATGCGCGCGGCGAGGACCGGCGCATGGCCGCGGTTGCGCAGCTCAGCGCCTATTACAGCGCCTATGTGATCGAGGGGCCCGATGCCTTCGTCCAGACGGCGCTGGGCTTCGCCGACTTCCAGCGGGCGATGACCGCGAAACTGCTGCGCGAACTGGCGGTGCCGGCGTTGTCGCTGGCCCGGCCGTAGCCCCGCCTGGCACCGGCCTAGTAGATGTAGCGGATCTGGTCGGTCCAGAAGCGTTCCATCCGGCGCAGGGCATGGGTCATGTCGCCCAGGCTGGCCGGGTCGAAGACGCCGCTGGAATGCATCGTGCCGGCCTGTCGCGCGAAAAGGTTGGCGACGATGTCGCGCACCGCGCGGCCGCGCTGCGTCAGCCGCACCCGGACCGAGCGGCGGTCGATCTCGCACCGCTGGTGGTGCATGTAGCCCGCCTCGACCAGTTTCTTCAGGTTGTAGCTGACATTGCTGCCCTGGTAGTAGCCGCGGGATTTCAGCTCCCCCGCCGTCACCTCGTTGTCGCCGATGTTGAAGAGCAGCAGCGCCTGGACGGCGTTGATGTCCAGCACGTTCAACCGCTCGAACTCGTCCTTGATGACATCCAGCAGCAGGCGGTGCAGCCGCTCGACCAGCGAGAGCGCATCCAGGTAGCCGCGCAGCACGTCCTGCTGCGCCGGGGTTTCGAGGTTGGTTATCAGGCTCATCGTCCGTCTCCGCTACATCGCTGCGGCGGTGATGGGGGATAAAGCCCAACAATCGGTTAAAACTCGGGGCAATTGGTGCCCCTGGGCGCCCCAGGGCGCTCCAGGGGGCCGGCCCTCAGCCCTTCTGCAGCGCGCCCGAGATGCGCGTGATCAGCGCCGCGAAACGCCCCGGCGGGGCGGCCTGGCCGGTGACCCATTGGTAAAGGTCCTGGTCGTTCTCCAGCAGCAGCGCGTCGTAGAGGGCCAGCTCGGCCGCGTCCATCTTCGCCAGTTCCGCCTCGGCGAAGGCCGACAGGATCAGGTCCATCTCCTTGATGCCCCGGCGCATGGAGCGCATCTTCATCCGCCGCAGCGCGACCTCGCGCGGCTCGGGGGCGGGGGATGCGGCGGCGCCGCTCATGCCTGTGTCCCCAGCTGGTTGCGCAGCGCCTTCTCCAGCCGGCCAAGGCGCTGGGCGGCGCGCGTCATCTCGGACTTCATCTCCCGCACCTCCAGCAGCAGATCGCGCGCGCTGTCGGGCAGGGGGGCATCGGCGGGCGGGCCGTCGGGGCCGTCGCCCTCGCCGGTCAGCAGCCAGACGACCGAGACGTTCAGAAGCCCCGCCAGCATCTGCAGGCGATTGGCGCGCGGCTCGGCCAGGTCCTCTTCCCACTTGCGCAAGGTGGCCTGCTTGACGCCCAGGCGCCGCGCGAGCTTGGCCTGGTCCATGCCCGCCTGTTCGCGCGCCGCCGCCAGGCGATCGCCGAAAGTGGCCTGTTCAGGCCCGTACCAGCTGCCGGGATCATCCTGCATCGCGCTTCTCCTCACCCTGGGGACGGCCGCGGTTGATCGGGGCCCGGCGGCAACTTAAGACGTTCGGGAGCCATATTCAAACGGAGCCTGCCATGCCCTTCCTGTCGCAGACGCTGGCGCGGGTCAAACCGTCGCCCACCGTCGCCGTCACCACCATGGCGCAGGAGTTGCGCGCCGCCGGCCGCGACGTGATCGGCCTGGGCGCGGGCGAGCCGGATTTCGACACGCCGCAGAACATCAAGGACGCGGCGGTGCGCGCCATCGCCGAGGGGCGGACCAAGTACACCGCGCCCGACGGCATCATCGAGCTGAAGCGCGCGATCTGCGACAAGTTCGCCCGCGACAATGACCTGCATTACACGCCGCAGCAGATCAGCGTCTCCACGGGCGGCAAACAGGTGCTCTACAACGCGCTGATGGCGACGCTGAACCCCGGCGACGAGGTGATCGTGCCGGCGCCCTACTGGGTTTCCTACCCCGACATGGTGCGCCTGGCGGGCGGCACGCCGGTGATCGTGGAGGCCGGCCTGGAGGCCGGGTTCAAGATGACCCCCGAGGCGCTGGAGGCGGCGATCACCCCGCGCACCAAGTGGGTGATCTTCAACTCCCCCTCCAACCCCACCGGCGCGGGCTACAGCCGGGCAGAGGTGGCCGCGCTTTGCGAGGTGCTGCTGCGCCATCCCCATGTCTGGGTGATGAGCGACGACATGTACGAGCATCTCGTCTACGACGGCTTTGCCTTCACCACCCCGGCCCAGGTCGCGCCGGACCTCGCCGCGCGCACGCTGACCGTCAACGGTGTCTCCAAGGCCTACGCGATGACCGGCTGGCGCATCGGCTATGCCGGCGGCCCGGAAGAGCTGATCGCCGCCATGCGCAAGATCCAGGGGCAAAGCACCACCAA
>JBPEXR010000011.1:0-3079 GCA_052031355.1 Paracoccaceae bacterium | reverse complement strand
AGCAGCCCCAGAACCAGCGCCCAGACCAGCCCGGTGTAGCGGAAGGGCGAGACGAAGGCGACGTCCCCGATCCGCATCACCTGGACGGAGAAGAGGTACCCGCCAGTCACGAAGACTGCCGCAAGTGCGACCAGCCCGGCCGACCGGGCGCTGACCGGCGCCCATTCCGCCCCGGTCGTGACCAGCGCGCCGCCGGCGAAGAGCATCACCGCGACCGAGGCGCAAAGCGCCACGAAGACGGAAGGCACCTGCGCCCGCATGCGCCGGGCCGAAAGGTCGCGCACCGTGACGCAGACCACCGCGATGAGGGCGTAGATCGTGTAGGTGTTGAACCCCTCGGTGCCCGGCCGGACGATCAGCAGCATGCCGGAGAAGCCGATGGCGATGGCCAGCGCCCGGCGCCAGCCCACCGCCTCGCCGAAGAACAGCGCACCGCCCAGCGTGACGGTCAGCGGCAGGACCTGCAGCAGCGCGGTGACATTGGCCAGCGGCATGTTGAAAAGGGCGGTCAGGAAGAAATAGGCCGCCGCCACCTCGGCCAGGGTGCGCAGCGCGATCAGGCGCCGGTCCGCGGCCGTCAGCACCGGCCGCAGCGCCCCCGCGCGCCAGGCCAGCAGCCCGATCAGGGCCGAGGTCATCAGCCCGCGCATCAGCAGGACCTGGAACAGCGGCAGCTCCGCCCCTGCCAACTTGATGCAGGTGTCGTTCAGCGTGAAAGCGGCCATGGAGATCATCATGATCAGCGCGCCGCGGGTGTTGTCGCTCATGGGCCTCTCCGGGGGGCCCGGCAGGGCCGGGCCGGCGTGGCGTGAAATGAAGGGGCCTGCCGCCAATGCCGCGGCGCCCCGAACGCGGCCCTGCCGGGGGGCGCGCCCGGGCCAATCTGGCAGCTTGCCGCGGGGAAGCCAATGGCCGGCGCGCGGCGGCGCTCGGGAGCCGCGAGGGCGGGCGCGAGAGGCCGGCGCCCTCGGGCTTTCGCGCTAAGCGACGGCCGCCCGGCAGCCGCCAAAGAAAAACCCCGGCCACCTGCGCGGCCGGGGTTCTGGTTCTTGTGGTCCCCCGTCCGGGGGCGCGGCGAGGGTTTACTCCTCGCGGCTTTCCGGCGTTTCCACCAGTCCGCTGTCGAAGCTCTCCTCGCCGAGGATCTCCTGCTCCGGCGCGGCGAGGGCTGCGGCGGCTTCGGCTTCCTCGCGGCGTGCCTCGATCACCACGTGATCGCGATCGGCGGCGATGCGGCGCACCTTCTGGGTCGCGCCACCGGTGCCCGCCGGGATCAGGCGGCCGACGATGACGTTCTCCTTCAGGCCGACCAGCTTGTCCCGCTTGCCCTGGACCGAAGCCTCGGTCAGCACGCGCGTGGTCTCCTGGAAGGAGGCGGCCGAGATGAAGCTGCGGGTCTGCAGCGACGCCTTGGTGATGCCCAGCAGGATCGGCTCGCCCTGTGCCGGACGCCCGCCCTTCTTGATCGCCTTCTCGTTGGCCGCGTCGAACTCTGCCTTGTCGACATGTTCGCCCTTCAGAAGCGTGGTCTCGCCGCTGTCGGTGATCTCCCACTTCTGCAGCATCTGACGGACGATGACCTCGACGTGCTTGTCGTTGATCTTCACGCCCTGCAGTCGATAGACGTCCTGCACTTCGTCGATCATGTAGTTCGCCAGCGCCTCGACACCCATGATGGACAGGATGTCATGCGGCGCGGGGTTGCCGTCCATGATGTAGTCGCCCTTCTGGACGAAGTCGCCTTCGACCACCGGGATGTGCTTGCCCTTCGGCACCATGTATTCCACGGGCTCCAGGCTGTCGTCCGCAGGCTCGATGGTGATCCGGCGCTTGTTCTTGTAGTCGCGCCCGAACCGCACGTAGCCGTCGATCTCGGCGATGATGGCGTGGTCCTTGGGACGGCGCGCCTCGAAAAGCTCGGCCACACGCGGCAGACCGCCGGTGATGTCCTTCGTCTTCGCGCCTTCCCGCGGGATCCGCGCCACGACGTCACCGGCCTTGACCTCCTGCCCGTCCTCGACGCTGAGGATCGCGTCCACGGACATCGGGTAGGTGATCGGGTTGCCGGCCTCGTTGCGCACGGGCTCGCCGTCCTTGTCGACCAGGATGATCTCCGGCTTCAGCTCGTTGCCCTTGGGGGCCGCGCGCCAGTCGGAGACGATCTTCTGGGTCATGCCGGTGGCTTCGTCGGTCTCCTCGCGGACGGCAACGCCGTTCACCAGGTCCACGTGCTTGGCCACACCGTCCTTCTCGGCGATGATCGGCAGGGTGTAGGGGTCCCATTCGAACAGCTTGTCGCCGCGCTTCACCTTGGCGCCGGCCTTCACGAACAGCTTGGTGCCGTAGCCCAGCTTGTAGGAGCCGCGCTGCTCGCCCTGCTCGTCCAGGATCAGCAGCTTCATGTTGCGGCCCATGACCAGCGTCTCGTCGGCCGAGTTCTGCAGCGTCTGCTCCGCCTCGAAGGCGATGGTGCCTTCCTGGCTGGCTTCCTGGAAGCTTTGCTGGCCGCCCTGGGCAACGCCGCCGATGTGGAAGGTCCGCATCGTCAGCTGGGTGCCCGGCTCGCCGATCGACTGCGCCGCGATGATGCCGACGGCCTCGCCGACGTTCACCATGGTGCCGCGGGCCAGGTCACGGCCGTAGCACTTGGCGCAGACGCCTTCCTCGGCCTCGCAGGTCAGCGGCGAGCGGATGCGCGCCGTGGCCAGGCCCGAGGTCTCGATCGCGTCGGCCATGCGTTCGTCGATCAGCGTGCCCTCGGGGACGAGCACCTCGTCGGTGCCCGGCTTGACGAGGTCCTCCGCCGCGACGCGGCCCAGGATACGCTCGCTGAGCGAGGCAACCACTTCGCCGTCGTTGATCGCGGCCTGGGCGGTGATCGCCCGTTCGGTGCCGCAATCCTCGAGGCGCACGATGCAGTCCTGCGCCACGTCCACAAGGCGGCGGGTCAGGTAACCCGAGTTCGCCGTCTTCAGAGCGGTGTCCGACAGACCCTTCCGGGCGCCGTGGGTCGAGTTGAAGTATTCAAGAACGGTCAGACCTTCCTTGAAGTTCGAGATGATCGGCGTCTCGATGATGT
>JBPEXR010000109.1:0-1502 GCA_052031355.1 Paracoccaceae bacterium | reverse complement strand
GAGAAAGCCGGCTACAAACCGGGCGAGGACATCCAGTTGGCGCTGGATTGCGCATCGACCGAATACTACCGGGACGGCCGCTACGAGATGAAGGGCGAAGGCGCCTCGCTGACCTCCGAGGAGAACGCCGAATACCTTGCCAAGCTCTGCGCCGACTACCCCATCCTGTCGATCGAGGACGGGATGGCCGAGGACGATTGGGACGGCTGGAAGCTGCTGACCGAGCGTCTGGGCGACAAGGTGCAGCTGGTGGGGGACGATCTGTTCGTGACCAACCCCAAGCGCCTGGCCGACGGCATCGCCCGTGGCTGCGCCAACTCCATGCTCGTCAAGGTGAACCAGATCGGCACCCTGTCGGAGACCCTCCGGGCCGTGGATATGGCGCACCGCGCGCGCTACACCAACGTGATGAGCCACCGCTCGGGCGAGACCGAGGATGCGACCATCGCGGACCTCGCCGTCGCCACCAACTGCGGGCAGATCAAGACCGGCAGCCTGGCGCGCAGCGACCGGCTGGCGAAGTACAACCAGCTGATCCGGATCGAGGAAATGCTGGGCGAAACGGCGATCTACGCCGGCCGCAGCATCCTGCGCGGCCAGGCTTGACGCCCGGCCTGTCCCCCGAGGCGCGCGAGATCATCGCGCGCCTGCAGCTTTCCCCGCACCCCGAGGGCGGCTGGTACCGCCAGACCTGGGCCGCGGCGCAGCCAGCATCCCCGACGCCGCAGGACGCGGACGCGCCGGAGCCCCGCCCCTGCGCCACGGCGATCTACTACCTGCTGGAGGGCGGCGCGCGCAGCCATTGGCACCGCGTCGATGCGGAAGAGCTGTGGCTTTACCACGCCGGCGCCCCGCTGGAGCTGCGCCTCGCCGCCTCGGACCGCGGCCCGGCGGAGCGTCAGCTGTTGGGGACGGCGCTGGCCGAGGCGGCGCCGCAGTGCCTGGTGCCCGCGCATCACTGGCAATCGGCGCGCAGCCTGGGGGATTTCACGCTGGTCAGCTGCATCGTGGCGCCCGGCTTTCGCTTCAGCGGCTTCACCCTGGCCGAGGCGGGTTTCGACATCCCCGGCCCGGACAGCGGCGCCTAGACGCCCTGCCCCCTCAAGCCCGGTGGCCCTCGCGCAGGATCGGCGGCGCGCCCTTCGCGGGCGTATCCGCGCGCGGCACCGCGGTGCCGGGATGGGCGCGCATCATCTGCAGCACCAGCGGCAGGCAGCCGCCGCAATCGGGCCGTTTGCCAAGCGCGCGGTAGAGCTTGCGCGGCGTGATGATCGTGCGCGCATCCGCGGCGCGCATCCAGTCCAGCGCGGCGCGGATGTCGGTATCGGTGATCCCGTTGCAGTGGCAAACGATCATGGCGGGCCTTCGGTGTGGCGTCGGCTATTACCTGATCGTTTTTCTAAGCAAATGCAAGCCCGCCGTGTCGGCCGCTTGCGCGGCGGGCGCTACTCCGCCGCGCTGCCGCGGCGGTGGCGGCGCACCCAGGCCAGCAGCGCGCGGGT
>JBPEXR010000108.1:0-6795 GCA_052031355.1 Paracoccaceae bacterium | reverse complement strand
ATGGTCTGGGCCCCCTGCCCGGGAAAAACGAAAGCTCGGCTCATGCCGCCTCCTGTCTTGGGTTTGCCCTTGGATACAGAAGGCCCGGGGGTGGCGCAACGGCAACCCCGCCCGGCGCCTTACCTGCTGCGCATGCCGAAACGGCGAAAACCGCCCCGGGAGGCGGCTCCAGTCCGTGCAGGTTTTAAGACCTTAAGCGATCAGTCGCGCGGCGCGCGCTGCAGCCCGGCGTGCAGGAAGCCCAGCCCGCCCAGGGCGAAGAAGGCGGTCAGCCCGCCCTTGATCAGCATCAGCTCCGCCGAGAAGCTGGAGCCGGGCACCAGCCACAGGCCGGCGGCCGCAAGCACCAGGGCCGCGCCGATGACCAGGGCGATCACCCGCAACGCCAGCGGCACCGGGGTCGCGGCGGCGGTGTGGTTCATGTAATCGGATGTCACGCTCATAACGGTCTCCAGCCTTTGCGGTCCCAAGCTGGCGAAGGAAAATGTCATCTTTGGGGCATTGCCGGGGCGCACCCCGGACCTTGTCTGGGCCGCAAAACGGCGGCGCGCCCCTTCGCCGCCCGTGCTGGCGGCCCGCCCGCCGCGCCGGTCCGCGCCCGCCCGCACAGCCCGCGCCGCCCCCCGGGGCTTGCGCCCGCGCCGCAGACGTGTATATGGGGCCCTTCCTTCCGCGTGTCTTATGAACCGCGCAGTCTCTCGTGGGTGGGGGCGGAAGGACCACAGCCCCGCCCTATGAAATGCGCCGAGAAACGAATGGAGCACGCATGCCGCTTTACGAGCATGTCTTTATCTCGCGTCAGGATCTGTCCAACGCGCAGGCCGAGGGCCTCATCGAGCACTTCTCCACGGTGCTTTCGGACAACGGCGGCAAGGTCGTCGAATCCGAGTACTGGGGCGTCAAGACGATGGCCTACAAGATCAACAAGAACCGCAAGGGCCACTACGCCTTCCTGCGCACCGACGCCCCGTCGGAAGCCGTGCAGGAAATGGAGCGTCTGATGCGCCTGCACGACGACGTGATGCGCGTTCTGACGATCAAGGTGGACGAGCACGCCGAAGGCCCCTCGATCCAGATGCAGAAGCGCGACGAGCGCGAAAGCCGCCGCGAACGCCGCTGAACGACGCTTGAGAAAAGGACGCTAAACAATGGCAGCAAAACCGTTTTTCCGCCGCCGCAAGGTCTGCCCCTTCTCGGGCGACAATGCGCCGAAGATCGACTACAAGGACACCAAGCTCCTGCAGCGCTACATTTCCGAGCGTGGCAAGATCGTGCCCTCGCGCATCACCGCCGTCTCGGCCAAGAAGCAGCGTGAACTGGCCCGCGCCATCAAGCGCGCCCGCTTCCTCGCCCTGCTGCCCTACGCCGTTAAGTAAGGAGAAAGCACATGCAAGTCATCCTTCTTGAGCGCGTGGCCAAGCTGGGCCAGATGGGCGACGTCGTCGACGTCAAGCCGGGCTATGCACGCAACTACCTGCTGCTGCAGGGCAAGGCGCTGACCGCCTCCAAGGCCAACATCGAGGCCTTCGAAGCGCAGAAAGCCCAGCTCGAGGCGCGCAACCTCGAAACCCGCAAGGAAGCCGAGGCGCTGGCCGAGAAGCTGGACGGCGAGCAGTTCGTCGTGATTCGCCAGGCCTCCGACGGCGGCGTGCTCTACGGCTCCGTCTCGCCGCGTGACGCGGCCGATGCGGCCTCCGAGGCCGGCTTCACGGTGGACCGCAAGCAGGTCATCATCGAAAAGCCGATCAAGGAGCTGGGCCTGCACGACGTCAACGTGCACCTGCACCCCGAGGTCACCGCGGTGATCAAGCTGAACGTCGCCCGCTCGCCCGAAGAGGCCGAGATCCAGGCCGCCGGCAAGTCCATCCAGGAACTGGCCGCCGAGGAAGAGGCGCAGGCCGAATTCGAGATCGCCGAGCTTTTCGACGACATCGGCTCGGCCCAGCTGGACGACGACGAGGGCGCCCCCGCCCCCGCCGCGGACGAGGAGACCCGCGAGGCCGAGTAAGCCCCGCGCCTTCCGCACCGATCCCAGAAAGGGCCGCGCACTTCGCGCGGCCCTTTTTCATGCCCGGCCCCGATGCGGCGCGCCCGGCCCATGCATTTGCACGGCGCCACCTTCCCGTTACCGCTGCGTCTTGACCCAACGTCACCTTGCAAATGCAAGTTGATTAGCGCGTCGC
Organism: Paracoccaceae bacterium; assembly: GCA_052031355.1. Lineage (GTDB taxonomy): Bacteria > Pseudomonadota > Alphaproteobacteria > Rhodobacterales > Rhodobacteraceae > JBPEXR01. The sequence goes on along the minus strand of JBPEXR010000108.1, from coordinate 4,612 downwards.
GATGCTTCACCTTCGAAATACCACTTAAGCGATTTTTCCCGCGCCCGGCGCGCGCTTCGCTTCCCGCACCGCGACACCGAAAGGTTGTGGCACGCGCTGGGGGCGATCGGGCGGGGCCATGTTGGACGGAGCGAGATGAACAAGGTTGATGTTTTAGTTGGTAAACGTATCCGGGCCCGCCGCCAGGCACTGCGCATGAGCCAGACCGAATTGGGAAACAGGATCGGGGTGAAGTTCCAGCAGGTGCAGAAATACGAGGCCGGGACCAACCGCGTCGCCGCCTCGCGCCTTTGGGACATCGCCGAGGCACTGAACGTGCCGCTGGTGCATTTCTTCGAGGGCATCGACCCCTCGGACCCGAACGGCCCGGACCTGAGCGGGCGCGATTACCTGTCGAACAGCGAAACCGTGGAACTGGTCGAGCTGTTCAACCGCCTGCCCGCCGGGCAGCAGCGCGCGGTGCTGTCCTTCATGCGCTCGCTCGCCGCCGAATCCCCGGCCCCCGCCCCGGCCCTGCAGCGCCACGGCACCTGAGCGGCCGCCGCGTTCATGGACCTGATCGACCTCAGCCAGCTGCCCCAGGGCGAAGACCGTTTCGACGGCTACCTCACCGCGCTGTGCGACCGGCTGGGCTTCGATTTCGCCGCCTACGCGGGGACCAACCCGGTGGGCGGCTCGCTGCACGGCCATGTCACCTACCCCGAGGCCTGGAAGCAGCACTACGTGGCGGAAGGCCTGCACATGGTCGACCCGACGCTGCACCGGGCCGCGCGCTCCATCGCGCCGGTCGACTGGCGCCGGCTGGAGCGGGACGCGAACTTCGACCGCATCTTCCGCGATGCCCATGACTTCGGGATCGGCCACCGCGGCATCACCATCCCGGTGCGCGGCCCCTTCGGCGAGACCGGCATGCTGAGCCTCACCCGCGACTGCAGCGCCACCGAATGGGAGGCGCATGTCGCCCCGCTGATGGGCGAGTTGCAGACCGCCGCGGTGCAGCTGCACGACAGCGTCATGCGTTCGGACGTGCTGTCCCGCGCGCTGCGCCATCCCGCGCTTTCCTCGCGCGAGACGGAGATCCTGCAGTGGATCGCCGCCGGCAAGAGCCAGCAGGACGTGGCCGACATCCTGGCCATCTCGCACCGCACGGTCGAGGTGCACCTGCGCTCGGCGCGCGAGAAGCTTTCGGCGCTGACCACGGCGCAGGCGGTGGGCCGCGCCATCGCCCTGGGCCTCGTCTACCCCGGCTGAGGGCCGCCCCCGCCCCGTCCCGCACCGCCTACGGGATTTCCCCAATGGCGGGCATTCCGCCGCCGGCGCAACATGCGGGCGGACAGGATAGGGGGACCCCGCATGATCATCGTCATCGACGCACTCAACCGCGACCAGTTCGGCGACCTGCTGGACGAAATGTTCCGCCTGCGCGCCCGGGTTTTCGCCGGCCGCCTGGGCTGGGAGGTCCAGGTGCAGGACGGCAAGGAAGTCGACAAGTTTGACGCGCTCGACCCGGCTTACGTCATCGGCCTCGATGACGAGGGGCATGTCATCTCCTGCGTGCGCGCGCTGCAGACCACCGGGCCGCACATGCTGGCCGATGTCTTCAGCGCGATCCTGGACGGCGAGCCGCCGCTGCGCTCGGCCACCTTGTGGGAATCGACGCGCTTCTGCGTCGACACACAGCGGCTGGGGCGCGGCAAGGCGGTTGGCTCGATCTCCCACGCCACTTGCGAGCTGATGATCGGCGCGCTGGAATACGCCCGCGGCGCCGGGATCGAGGATATCGTCACGGTGATCGACCCGGTGATGGACCGGGTGCTGAAACGCTCGGACTGCGCGCCGCACGGCTATGTCGGGCGCACGGCGCCGATGGGCAAGGTGCCGGCCATGGCCGCGCTGCTCGATTGCTCGGAGGCGCGGATCGACCGCCTGCGCCGCTTCGCCGGGATCACGCAGGACGTCTTCGCCACCGACGCCCAGGTCCGGGCGTTGCTGGACCGCGCCAAGGGCGAGGCACACCGGGCGGAGAACCTGCAATACCTGGCGGATACGCTGAGCCTGCCTACCGAGAAGGCCGGCGTGCAGATCGGCTCGGAGGAGCTGCGCAGCTACATCGAAGGCCAGCTCAAGACCGCCGCCACCGCGGAGGAGGTCGAGGCCGCCCTCGCCCTGAAAACCCTGCTGGAACGCCTCCTGCCCCGCGCCAGCGCCGGCCAGGTCGCCCCGCGCCTGCACGCGTGAGGCGAAGGCGCGGCGGCCGGTGGGACTGGTCGCCGTGGGGGGCTGGGCGGGGATCGAGCCATTTGCCGCAGAGAATCTCCGCGGCGCTTCGGCGCTTTCAAAATGCCACCGCCCCGTACGAGCATCGTTGATGTGGCCGATCGTCTAACACCTAAGCCATCAGTAAGACTATAGTCACTTTTTAATGCTGGCGGGCGTGCGTTACGCCAAACCACCCCCCTCGAGATAAACCTCTGGTAAACGCCGGAGATTTGCGACTGTGCCAGCTCAACAGGCAGCGAAGTACTCCGGGCTGAATTTTGGAACAGCCCGAGCAGCGTGATCATAATCGCGGTGCACCCCGATCGGGAGGTAGAAACGTCCGAGGTCGCTTCCGACTTCTCCGGGATAATGATCCTTGCATGTTCCGAAACTGTCAAATGCGCTAGCGGGGGCGCGAGAACCAACGGTCGCTTCGGACGACAAGTATTTAACCCTACCACCGCGCGCTAACTTAGAGCCGTAAAGTGATGCGATCCCTGCCGCAGGATCAGCGAAAGACCAGACCAATAGACGCGAATTCATCATCAAGTTCTTGGCGGTTCGCTCGGCACGCTGTAGTTCAATCTGTTCGCTCTCTCCCGTCGGCTGGGTCTCTCTCGAGCACGAAGGTGATCCCTGTGCTGCGAAGCACAAATTCCGTTTACCGGTTGGCGTCATTTGACCATCCGGCTGCACAAGCAATGCGAACCGCAGTTGACGGGGGCCGCGTTCCAAAAAAGAAACACGCCGACCCCCCCACGAACCCCATACCCCATCCGCGACACCCCGTGTCGCCCGCAGGCAAGCCGCGTTGCGGGCGCGCTTTGCATGCTGGGCGCAACCGGCCAAGGGAGGGCGCCATGCAAACCACCACGCGGGTCGCGGTCATCGGGGGCGGCGTCGTCGGCGTCTCGGTGCTCTACCACCTGACCAAGCTCGGCTGGTCCGACGTGCTGCTGCTGGAACGCTCGGAGCTGACCTCGGGCTCCACCTGGCACGCGGCGGGGGGCTTTCACACCCTCAACGGCGACACCAACATGGCGGCGCTGCAGGGCTATACCATCCGCCTCTACAAGGAACTGGAGGAGATCACCGGCCTTTCCTGCGGGCTGCACCACGTCGGCGGCGTGACCCTGGCGGCAGACCGGGACCGGTTCGACATGATGCTGGCGGAGCGCGCCAAGCACCGGTTCATGGGCCTCGACACCCATATCGTGACGCCCGAGGAGATCGGCAAGCTGTCGAACATCACCAACCTCGAGGGCATCATCGGCGGGCTCTACGATCCGCTCGACGGGCACCTGGACCCGGCCGGCACCACCCATGCCTATGCCAAGGCGGCGCGCATGGGCGGCGCGCAGATCCGCACCCACTGCATGGTGCGCGAGACGAACCCCCGCCCCGACGGCACCTGGGACGTGGTCACCGACCAGGGCACCATCCATGCCGAACACGTGGTCAACGCCGCCGGCCTCTGGGCGCGGGAGGTGGGCGCCATGGCCGGCCTCTACCTGCCGCTGCACCCGATGGAGCACCAGTACCTGGTGACCGAACCCATCCCCGAGATCTACGAGCGCGAAACCGAGCATCCGCACATGATGGACCCGGCCGGCGAAAGCTACCTGCGGCAGGAGGGGCGCGGCCTCTGCATCGGCTTTTACGAAAAGACGCCCAAGCCCTGGGCGGTGGACGGCACCCCCTGGGACTTCGGGCACGAGCTTCTGCCCGACGATTTCGAAAAGATCGAGGCATCGGTGGAGTTCGCCTACCGCCGCTTCCCGGTGCTGCAAAGCGCCGGGGTGAAGTCGATCATCCACGGCCCTTTCACCTTCGCCCCCGATGGCAACCCGCTGGTGGGCCCGGTGCCGGGGCTGCGCAACTACTGGTCCGCCTGCGGGGTCATGGCCGGCTTCAGCCAGGGCGGCGGCGTCGGGCTGATGCTGGCGCAATGGATGACCGCGGGCGAATGCGAACGCGACACCGCCGCCATGGACGTGGCGCGCTTCGGCGACTGGATCGGCCCGGGCTACACCCGGCCCAAGGTCGTCGAGAATTACGTCAACCGCTTCTCGGTCACCTACCCGAACGAGGAACTGCCCGCCGCCCGGCCGCTGCGCACCACCCCGATGTACGACATCTTCGACGGCATGGGCGCCGTCTGGGGGCAACAATACGGGCTGGAGGTCGTCAATTACTTCGCCGCCCCCGGCGAGCCGCGCTACGAGACGCCCTCCTTCCGCCGCTCGAACGCCTTCGAGGCGACGGGGCGCGAGGTGCGCGCCGTGCGCGGCGCCGTCGGCATCAACGAGGTGCATAACTTCGGCAAGTACCGCGTCACCGGCCCGCGGGCGCG
>JBPEXR010000107.1:0-2615 GCA_052031355.1 Paracoccaceae bacterium | reverse complement strand
GCCAGGTCGAACCCGGGGTCGGCGATCAGCGGCGTTCCGGCCTCCGAGGCATAGGCGACGGAGCGCCCCTCTGCCAGCGCCGCCATCAGCCTGGGCCGGGCCTGGGCGCCGTTGTGATCGTGGTAGGCGATCAGCGGTCGGCCGCCCAGCGGCACGCCGTGGATCTCCATCAGCCGGCGCATGGAGCGGGTGTCCTCCGCCGCGATCACCTCGGCCGAGGCGAGGATGTCCAGCGCGCGCAGCGTGATGTCCCGCGCGGTGCCGATGGGCGTTGCGACGAAATAGAGCCCGGGCTGCAGCCGGAGTGTTTGTGCAATCGCCACTGGACCCGTCCCGCCCGCCTACTATGATGAAGTCAACCCGTCCGGATCCCGTCCGGCCTATCCGATGGAGTTGCCCATGTTTGCCGTTTTCTCCACCGCCCGCAAGGCGTTGACGACCTGCGCCGCCATCGCGGGCAGCCTGGCCCTGGCCGCCTGCGACACGGCGATGATCGCCGGGGGCCCGGACGTCGGCCCGCGCATCGACCGCGCCGAGCCGGTGCGCGTCGCCCTTCTGCTGCCGAAGTCCGAGGCCGGCGCCTCCGGCGTGGCGCGCAGCCTCGAGAACGCCGCCCGGCTGGCGGTGGCGGATGTCCAGGGCGCGCAGATCGATTTGCGCGTCTATGACACCGCCGGGGTGGCTGCCCAGGCCGCCAGCCAGGCGCAGCAGGCGGTCGACGAGGGCGCGCAGGTCATCCTCGGGCCGCTGTTCGCCGAGGCCGCGAATGCCGCCGGGCGCGCCACCGCCGACGAGGGCGTGAACGTGCTGAGCTTCTCCAACAACCCCTCGATCGCCGGCGGCAACGTCTTCGTCCTGGGCCAGACCTTCCAGAACACGGCCGATCGCCTCGTCTCCTACGCCGCCTCGCAGGGCAAGCGCACCGCGGTCATCGTGCATCCCTCCAACGTCGAGGGGGCTTTCGGGCGCCAGGCGATCGAGGCCGCCGCCGCCCGCCACGGCATGAGCATCGCCTCCGTCGAGGCCTTCGAGTTCAGTCAGGCCGGCGTGGTCGATGCCGCCCCGCGCATCAAGCGCGCGGTGACGGACAGCGGAGCCGATGCGCTGTTCCTGACCTCGAACAGCGCCGGCGCGCTGCCGCTGCTGGGGCAGTTGCTGCCCGAGCAGGGCCTTGGGCCGGAGGTGACGCAGTACATCGGCCTGGCGCGCTGGGACGTGCCGCCCGAAACGCTGCGCCTGCCCGCCCTGCAGGGCGGCTGGTTCGCCCTGCCCGACCCGGCGCGCAGCGCCAGCTTCGAGGCGCGCTACAGCGGCGCCTATGGCTCGGCGCCGCATCCGCTGGCCGGGCTGGCCTACGACGGGATCAGCGCCATTGCCGCCCTGGCGCGCGAGGGCCGCGCGCCCAGCACCGCGGGCCTGACGCAGGGCGCGGGCTTCCAGGGCACCGCCGGCGCCTTCCGCCTGCGCCCCAATGGCACCAACGAGCGCAACCTCGCGGTGGCGACCATCCAGAACCAACAGGTGGTGATCCTTGACCCTGCCCCAGCCAGCTTCGGCGGCGCCGGTTTCTGATCCGGCCCGCACGGGCTTCGATCCGGCGCCGCAGGACCTGATCCTGCCGGCGCCGGAGATCTTCGACCAGGACGCGGTGCTGCGCGCCCTGCGCGCGGTGCAGGCGGAGGGCACCGAGGCCCAGTCCCTGCGCACCGCCTGCGTGCGCCTGCTGGCCGAGGCGCGCGAGCGTGGACGTGCCGCCATCGCCGAGGCGCTGGCAGAGGCGCCCTTCGACGCCCGGCCCGCCACCCGCGCCTATACCTGGCTGACCGATGCCATCGTGCAGACCGCCTGGATCACCGCCGGCGAGATGCTGCACCCCAACCCCAACCCGACCGAGGGCGAGCGCATCGCCCTGCTGGCGGTGGGCGGCTACGGGCGCGGCGAGATGGCGCCCCATTCCGACGTGGACCTGCTGTTCCTGACGCCCTGGAAGATCACCCCCTGGGCCGAGAGCATGATCGAATCCATGCTCTACATCCTGTGGGACCTGAAGCTGAAGGTCGGCCATTCCTCGCGCACCATCCGCGATTGCCTGCGCCTGGGCGAGGAGGATTACACCATCCGCACCGCCATGCTGGAGCACCGGTTCCTCTGCGGCGACGCCGCGCTGGCGGCGGAGCTGGACCAGCGCCTCTGGGACGAGGTCTTCTCTGGCTCGGCGCGCGATTTCGTCGAGGCGAAACTGGCCGAGCGGGACGCGCGGCACGTCAAGCAGGGCGACCAGCGGTTCATGGTCGAGCCCAACGTGAAGGAGGGCAAGGGCGGGCTGCGCGATCTGCAGTCGCTGTTCTGGATCACCAAGTACGTCCACCGCGCCGACAGCGTCGCCGCGCTGCGCGACCTCGGGGTTTTCACCGCCGAGGAATACAGCACCTTCGAGAAGGCGGAGAGCTTTCTATGGGCGGTGCGCTGCCATCTGCACCTGGCGGCGGGCCGCGCGATGGAGCAATTGACCTTCGACATGCAGGTCGCGGTGGCCGAGCGCATGGGCTATGCCGACACCCCCGGCCGGCGCGGGGTCGAGCATTTCATGCAGCATTACTTCCGCCACGCCACGG
>JBPEXR010000106.1:0-5288 GCA_052031355.1 Paracoccaceae bacterium | reverse complement strand
GCGGCCGCGCCCGCCGCCTAGTGCGCCGGCCGGATGAAGGTGCCGTTGCGCAGATCGCGCATCGCCTGGCGCAGCTCTTCTTGCGTGTTCATCACGATCGGCCCGTGCCAGGCGACAGGCTCCTGCAGCGGCGCGCCGCTGATCAGCAGGAATCGCACGCCCTCGGGGCCGGCCTGCACGCTGACCTCGTCGCCGGTGCCGAAGCGCACCAGCGTGCGGTCGCCGGAGAGGTCGCGGATGTTCACCTCGGCGCCCATCACCTCCTTCTCCAGCAGCACGCCCTGGGGCGCGCTGGCATCGGCGAAGCTGGCGGCGCCCTCGAAGACATAGGCGAAGGCGCGGCGGTAGGTGTCGACCTTGAAGGTCTTGCGCCGCCCGGCGGGCACGAAGATGTCCAGGTATTGCGGATCGGCGGCGATCCCGTCGACCGGGCCGCGCTTGCCCCAGAACTCGCCCACGATGACCTTCACGCGGGTGCCGTCGTCGTCGATGATCTCGGGGATATCGCCGGCGGTGACATCCTGGTAGCGCGGCGCCGTCATCTTCATCGAGGCGGGCAGGTTGGCCCAAAGCTGGAAGCCGTGCATCTGCCCGCTGGCGGTGCCCTTCGGCATCTCCTGGTGCAGGATGCCGGAGCCCGCGGTCATCCACTGCACGTCACCGGCGCCCAGCGTGCCGGTGTTGCCCAGGCTGTCGCCATGTTCGACGCTGCCCGACAGGACATAGGTGATCGTCTCGATCCCGCGGTGGGGGTGCCAGGGGAAGCCGGCGGCGTAATGGGACGGGTCCTCGTTGCGGAAATCGTCGAACAGCAGGAAGGGATCCAGCTCCGAGGGGTCGTGAAAGCCGAAGGCGCGGTGCAGGTGCACGCCGGCGCCTTCCATCGTCGGGGTGGCGGTTCGGGTCTCCAGGGTGGGACGCAGGGACATGGCGGTTCTCCGCAAGTGGTGATGCGCTGAAGGTAGAGATGTGCGGCCGACAGCAACAGGTCCGCGGGCGAGCTTTTACTGTGCAGCGGTGCACAGGTGATGGCGATGGGGCCGGCGGGGCGCCCGCCCGGATGTCGCCGGGCCTCGCCAAGCGGGCGGCGCTGCGCTATGGCGGGGCGGCCGGGACAGGCAGGGGATGAAGGCATGGAAGAACAGGTGATCGCGCGGATCGACGTCAGCACGCCGCGGCGCGCGCTGGGGGTGGGGATGCTGCTGCTGCTGGGCGGGCTGCTGATCTACCTGGCGCTGAAGGCGCCGCCGGGCCTGGGCTGGCAGCTGTTCCTGCTGGCGCTGGGCGGTGCCGCCCTGGCGCTCGCCGAGGCGATGCGCCGCGCCACCGCCCGCGCCCTGGTCCTGACCGAGGAGGGCCTCTTCGAGGAGGGCGGCGAGGTCCTGGCCCCGCTGGCACAGATCCGCGCCATCGACCGGGGGTTCATGGCCTTCAAACCCTCCAACGGCTTCGTGCTGACCCTCGCCGAGAAGGCCGAGCGGCGCTGGGCGCCGGGCGTTTGGTGGCGCCTGGGGCGGCGCGTGGGCGTCGGCGGGGTGACCGGCGCGGGCCAGACGAAATTCGCGGCCGAGGCGCTGCAGGCGATGATCGCCCGCCGCGGCTGACCGGCCGCCCGCGCGCGGTCTCGCAACTCCCCCCGGAACGCCGACCCTACGAAGAAAAAAGCCGCCCCGGGTGGGGCGGCCAGTCGCAGCGTGATCTTGTTTCGCGCAGGGTGCGCGGTGTCTCAGGCGTCATTCCACAGCAGCTGCGGGGCGAAGCGCGGCCGGGTGAAGACATAGGTGTTGTAGGGCCGCACGAAGAGCCGCGCGTTGATCGGCGATTGGTATTCGACCCGCGTTTCCGTCAGGATCAGCTGTTCGCCGTCCACCATGCGGGGCAGGCGGTCGCGGTAGCCTTCGAGGGTGGCGTCGTCCAGCGGCGACAGGTTGCTGCCGCGGGCCTGGCTCCATTCCACGGAATAGCTGTCGTCATCCTCGTCGTAGCTGACCACGGTGATGCGCAGGTCGATATCCTCGTCCGGCGCGGCCGAGAGGAACTCCATCAGCCCCTCCAGCCCGTCCATGTAGGCCGGGGTCACGAAGTCGGTCTGCCGGCTCAGCATGTCGGCGATGGTGTAATTGGCGCGCTGGTTCACCGCGTGCTGGCGGAAGGCGTCGAAGGCGACGTAGAGGAACAGGATGGTGATCAGCAGCAGCGGCAGCAGGATCGCCGCCTCGACGCTGAGCGAGCCCTGATCCTCGCGCCAGGCGCGGGCCAGGCGGTTGCGGGCGGTATGGCGGAGGTGTGTCAGCATCAGCCGGGCTCCTGCACGAAGGCCGAGGTGGCCACCAGCGCGTAGTCGCCGGCGCCGTCGGTCTGCATCCGGGCCGCCAGGCCCGAGCTGGGGAAGAGGGGGCGGAACTTGGCGCAGACGCGCAGCACCATCAGCTCGTTCGCGCCGCCCTGCTGGAAGGTGCGGGCCGGGCGCGCCTCTTCCGAGCGGTCGATGCAATCGGCGCGCTGGGCCGGGTCCACCCATCCGGGCATGGCCTGGCGCACCATCTCCAGCCGCAGCGAGTCCGAGCAGTTGGGCAGGATCGCGGAATTGTCGCAGATCATGTCCTTCAACTCGTCATGGGTGAAGCTGTCCCCGGTGCCCAGGCGCACGTCGCGCACGGTCAGGTCGAGGCTGCGCTCCAGATCGACGTGGCGGGCGGTGATGATGCCCAGCTCCACCGCCGCCAGCAGCACGATGATGAACATCGGGAACCAGATGGCGAACTCGATGGTGATATTGCCGTCCTCGCGCAGGACGCGGAAGCGCCAGGCGGCGATCCGGCGGGGGCCTGCGAGGGGCGGCGCGCGGAAGGTGACCTTGGTCATTCTACCAACCTCAGCTTGTTGATTTGACGGGCGATGGCCGCGAAGGCATCGGCGATTTCCAGGCCTTCGACGGCGAAGTAATGGGCGGGCGAGGAGGCGCAGTCCTGCATGACCTGCGCGCCCCGGGCGCCGACCTCGAACCCCACGGTCCAGATGATGATCCCGCGCTCGCGCGCCGCGCCGCAAAGCTGCGACAGCAGCGCATCGGCCCGCGTGGCGCGGTAGCGGTAGGTGACGTAATCGGCGGCGCTGGCCCCCACCGGCAGCTGGTCGCGCAGGTAGCGGAAGAGGGCGACGCGGTCCCACAGGGCATTGCTCTCGCCCGTGGGGCTCAGCACGCCCAGGGGCGGGTAATGGGCATCGCGGATGCGGTAGGTGTCGACGTTCTGCCCGTCCGTCATCAGCACCAGGTGCTTGGCCGTCTCCTCGTCGTCGTAGGCGGCGGGGCGGGCGCGGAAGGCGGCATCGACCAGCCCGGCATCCGCCAGCCCGCCGATCACCGGCTGGAACGAAGGGTCGAGCAGCGCCGCCCCCCACTTCGCCCCGATGTGGATCGAGGTGTTGGCCCGCGGGCGCAGCTGGCCGATCTGCGCGTTCAGCGCCGCGGCATCCTGGCTGTGGGCGGTGATCCGCTCGAACGGCTGCACCGGGCAGCCGGGCAGGGTGATGGGCGAGGCGCTGCGGTAGGAAGCCTCGAAATGCTGGCCCTGGTGGTAGGTCTGGCCAAGATCCAGCGCCGGGCCGGCGAAGGCCGCATCCGGGAAGCGGATGCAATGCGAGTAATCGTGGTAATCCACCGTGCGCAGCCGGTCGTAGATCGCCGGGCCCGCGTTCACGTCGGCGGTGTAGGGCACCAGCGACAGCGAGACATGGTCCCGCCCGCGTGCATCCAGCACCGTGTCGACGAAGCTCTGCGCCGCGGTGCGCAGGTTCGGCATCTTGTCGTTCGCCGCCATCGAGCCGGAGATGTCCAGCACCAGCGCGATCTCGGTGTTCAGCACCCGGTCCTCGGCGGTGCCGGCGGCGGGCACGCGCATCGACTCGCGCCCCAGCATCCGCACCAGGAGGGTGCGCGCCTCGTGCTCGCTGCCGGCAGCCACGGTGCGCCAGGTGTCGCCCGTCTGCACCTCCACCGCCACCGGCGCCTCGCCCAGGCCCGAGGCCTGGAAGTATTCGGCCACCACCGTCTGCGGCGCCAGCGTCTGGTCCAGGTCCGCTGCCGCCAGGACCGCGCGGTCGAGGGTATTTTGCAGCTTCACCCGCCGCGCCTCGCCGTACATCACGTCGATGCCGACGCCGCCGACGATCAGAAGGCACAGGAATAGGAAAATCGACAGGATCGAGATATTGCCGCGCCGGTCACCCGCGAAGCCCCGCAGCGCATGCGCCCATGCCGAGGCCGGCACCTTTCGCGGTGCCGTCCGGGGCGCTGGGCTGTGCGCGTTATGGCAGGGGCGGGCAGGGTGCATCGCGTCCTCGTTTCATCCTTGGGCGGCCCCGGCAGGGGCGCGCCCCGGCACGGAAGGGACCGCGCCAAGCACGGGTTTACGCGCCAATGGTGGTTGAATTGTGTCCGCAATCCGGTGCTTTCGGCGCAATTGCGCGGCCCTGCAGGTGCCGATCACGGGTTTGCCGCCGGCAAGGATCGGTTTAGGTCTGCCTGCGAAAAAAGGTCGCAAGTCGTCGCGGCTTCGGCCTAACCTGCGGCCAGCCGTGCCGGCGCAATCAAACGGGAGAGGATGAATGAACGCACCCGTCAAGGAGCCGAGTTTCCGCCAGAGCGTGGACCTGATGTTCAACCGGGCCGTGTCCCTGATGGACCTGCCCCCCGGTCTGGAGGAGAAGATCCGCGTCTGCAACGCCACCTACACGGTGCGGTTCGGCGTCCGGCTGCGCGGCCAGATCCACACGTTCACCGGCTACCGCTCGGTCCATTCCGAACATATGGAGCCGGTCAAGGGCGGCATCCGCTACAGCCTTGCCGTGAACCAGGACGAGGTGGAGGCGCTGGCCGCGCTGATGACCTACAAATGCGCGCTGGTCGAGGCGCCCTTCGGCGGCTCGAAGGGCGGGCTCTGCATCGACCCGCGCGAATACGAGGAAGACGAGCTGGAGCGGATCACCCGCCGCTTCGCCTACGAGTTGGCCAAGCGCGACCTCATCCACCCCAGCCAGAACGTGCCCGCCCCCGACATGGGCACCGGCGAGCGCGAGATGGCCTGGATCGCCGACCAATACGCGCGGATGAACACCACCGACATCAACGCCCGCGCCTGCGTCACCGGCAAGCCGCTGAACTCCGGCGGGATCGCCGGGCGGGTCGAGGCGACGGGCCGCGGCGTGCAATACGCCCTGCGCGAGTTCTTCCGCCACCCCGAGGACGTGGCCAAGGCCAACCTTTCGGGCAAGCTGGAGGGCAAGCG
>JBPEXR010000105.1:0-1514 GCA_052031355.1 Paracoccaceae bacterium | reverse complement strand
GCATAGCCGCGCCCGTCGGGGTAGATGGCGACGATCCGGTCAACGCCCCAACGCACGTTGCGCTCGCCCAAGAAGGCCAGCGCCCGGCCCGCTTCCAGGTCGGCGCCGATCTGCTCGGCGTCGAAACAGTCGAACCAGCCGGGCGCGACGCGCGGCTCGGCCAGTTCCAGAATCTCGAAGGTCTCGGTCAGCTCCTCCTGGCGCAGCGGGGTGCGAAAGCAGGCGCGGTAGCGGATGGGCGAGCTGTCGGCGTCGATGGCGCGAAATTCCGAATGCTCCAGCGGCACCACGTCGCCCGAGGCCGCCAGCGTCAGCATCACGTCCTCAGGCCCGCTGGCGGGCACCTCGCGGTAATAGGCATAGACCTGGACATAGTAGAGCGCCGCCCCGGCGACGAGGGCAACGGCAAGGATGGCGAGCGTGGCCAGGCGGCCGGCGGTGATCTTCATGGCGTCCTCGGGTCGTGGCGCGCGGGCGGCGCATCTGCGCCCCCCGGTCTAGTGGCTGCGCGGCGGGAAGTTAAGCCTGTTGACCCGCCCCCGCCCGCTGGCCCAGAAGAATGCCGGGCAAGGCAGGAGGGTGACGTGCCGATTTACCAGCTGGGCGGGCGCCGCATCCTGTTCGTGCATATCCCCAAGACGGGCGGCTCTTCCGTCTCGCGCTGGCTGGGCGCGGCCGGGGCGGAGGGGTTCCGCATCCCGACCCGCACGGCCCTGCCCTGCCCGCCGCAGCATTTCCACGCCGCGCTGCTGCAAGCGCTGTTCCCCGGCCCGGGCTGGTTCGATTATGCTTTCGCCATCACCCGCCACCCCGAGGCGCGGATCCTCAGCGAATACACCTGGCGCAAGTCCGAGGGGCGCAAGCTGCGCGACTGGGGCGGCCTGCGCCGCCGCCCGATCGGGGAGGTGTCTGAGGCCGCCCGCGGGCGCGATTTCGCGCGCTGGCTGCGCCACTCGCTGCGCGCCGCCGCGCGCGATCCCTACCACCTCAGCAATCACCTGCGCCCGCAGGTGGAGTTCACCGCGCTGGAGGGGCTGGAGGTCTTTCGCCTGGAGGACGGCCTCGCCCCCGTCTTCGCCCGCCTGGCCGAGGTGACGGGGCTGACCCCCCCGAAAGAGTTGCCGCGCGAGAAGGCGACGGGCGGGCTGCCCGTGCCGCTGGCGCCCGAGACCCGCGCGCTGATCGAGGCGCATTACTCAGGCGACTACGACGCCCTCGGCTACGCCCGTCGCAGCGCGGGGTGAGGCGGCGGGGGTGCCGGTTTGGCGTGGTCGGTGTGGTCGATGTAGGACCGCGCTAGGCCGCTAGAACCGGATCGCTGCCAAGCAGCCCCCGTTTGGCGACCGTGCCGATACGCCTGCGTTGCGGCTGATAGCCTTAAGCAACTGCTCGCTTCCTCGAGTTCTCTCGCCGCTCCCAATCAGCTTGGTTGGGCACGTATCGGCATGCGTCTGTCGGGCGATCAGCGACGATACGGCGAGATACATCTGTCGCCCGGAGACCGCAGCGATGTC
>JBPEXR010000104.1:0-6306 GCA_052031355.1 Paracoccaceae bacterium | reverse complement strand
TCCTCGCGTTGGGTTTCATGTCTCGCATTCCGGCATAGTTCCGCAACCGTCGGCATCAGAACCAGTAAACAAACGTAAACAGGAACAGCCAGACCACGTCGACGAAGTGCCAGTACCAGGCGGCCGCCTCGAAGCCGATGTGCTTCTCGGGGGTGAAATGACCGCGCATCAGTCGAATCAGGCAGACGAAAAGGAAGATCGTCCCGATGATCACATGCGCGCCGTGGAAGCCCGTCGCCATGAAGAAGTTGGCGCCGTAGATGTTGCCGGCGAAGCCGAAGGCGGCATGCGTGTACTCATAGGCCTGGAAGAAGGTGAAGAGCACGCCCAGCGCGATCGCCAGGATCAGGCCCCACTTCATGTCCTGGCGGTTGTTCTCGTGCACCAGGGCGTGGTGGGCCCAGGTGGCCGCGGCGCCCGAGCACAGCAGGATCAGCGTGTTGATCAGCGGCAGGTGCCAGGGGTCGAAGGTCTCGATCCCCGCGGGCGGCCAGACACCGTCGACCGCCGGGCTTTCCGGGCTCATCGGGTAGAGCGCGTGCTTGAAGAAGCTCCAGAACCAGGCGGCGAAGAACATCACCTCGGACATGATGAAGAGGATGAAGCCGTAGCGCAGGCCGATGCGCACCACCGGGGTGTGATCGCCCTGGCGGCTTTCGGCCACCACGTCGGCCCACCAGCCGAAGGCGACATAGCACACGCCGACGAAGCCGATCAGGAACATCCAGGGGCCGCTGTCGTGCATCCAGCGCACGGCGCCGAACAGCATGACGAAGGCCCCGACCGAGGCCAGGAAGGGCCAGATCGAGGGGTTGAGGATGTGGTAATCGTGGTTCTTTACGTGCGCCATTGGGTGTGTCCCTCGCTCAAAGGCTTAATTGACGTTGCGGGGTTCGTCCTGCGCCGCGTCCGCCTCGGCGGTCTGGGGCAGGTCAATTTCGTGGAAGGTATAAGACAGGGTGATGACCTTCGTAAACTTCGCGTCGCGGTCCTCGACGATCTCCGGGTCGACGTAGAAGGTGACCGGCATCTCGACGCGCTCGCCGGGGGCCAGGACCTGCTCGGTGAAGCAGAAGCAGTCGATCTTCGAGAAGAAGCCGCCGGCCTGGTAGGGCGCCACGTTGTAGCTCGCCTGCCCCGCCACCGGGCGGTCGGTCGGGTTGTAGGCCTCGTAGAAGGCCAGGCCCGTCTCGCCGATGCGCACTTCCATCTCGCGCTGCATGGGGCGGAATTCCCAGGGCATGCCACGCTCCAGGCTGGCGTCGAAGCGGACCTTGATCGTCTGCTCCAGCACGTCCTCGCTGCCGGCCTCGGCCGTGGCGGTGGTGCCGCCGAAGCCGGTGACCCGGCAGAACCAGTCGTAGAAGGGCACAGAGGCCCAGGCCAGCGCCCCCATCACCAGCACGACCGAGACGGTCTGCACCAGGGTTCTGGTCGTCGGTTTCATCGCCATGTCACCCTCCTTGAAGGCTTTCGGCGCGGGGCGGCTCGAAATCGCCGCGGGTGACCTTGACGTAGGTCAGCCCGAACACCAGCGCCACGAGGCCGGCCAGCACGAGGCCAAGGCCCAGGTTGCGCGAGAAGCGCCGCTTGTGCAGATCGTGCTTGGACCCGAAGCTCATCCCCAGCCCCCCATGCCGAAGCGCGCCAGGCCCGCCTCGGCCAGGATCGCGCCGAAGTGCAGGAAGAGGTAGAGCAGCGAGAGCTTGAAGAAGCGCTTCTCGACCGCGAAATCATCGGCCTCGGACATCGCCTCATCGCGGCGCCAGATGCGGAAGGCCCCCCATAGGAAGGCCGCGTTCAGCACGCCCGCCACCGCCAGGTAGACCGGCCCGCCGATCCCGGTGAAGGCGGCGCCCAGCGCGAAGGCGGCCAGAACCACCGTGTAGGCCAGGATGTGGCGGCGGGTGGCCGGGCGGCCGTGGGTGACCGTCAGCATCGGCACCTTCGCCACGTCGTAGTCAGAGCGCATGAACAGCGCCAGCGCCCAGAAGTGCGGCGGCGTCCACAGGAAGATCAGCGCGAACATCAGCACCGATTCCACCGAGATGCCGCCCGTTGCCGCGGCCCAGCCGATCATCGGGGGGAAAGCCCCGGCGGCGCCGCCGATGACGATGTTCTGCGGCGTCCAGCGCTTCAGCCACATCGTGTAGATGACCACGTAGAAGAAGATGGTGAAGGCCAGCAGCGCCGCGGCCAGCCAGTTCGCCGCCAGCCCCAGCATCACCACCGAGAAGCCCGACAGCGCGATGCCGAGGGCTTTCGCCTCTTCCGCGGTGACCTTGCCGGCGGGGATGGGACGGCGCGCGGTGCGCTTCATCACCGCGTCGATGTCGGCGTCCCACCACATGTTCAGCGCCCCCGAGGCCCCGCCGCCCAGCGCGATGAAGAGGATCGCCGCGAAACCGACGACGGGATGCACCGGCACCGGCGCCGCCAGCAGGCCGACGAAGGCGGTGAAGACGACAAGCGACATCACCCGCGGCTTGAGCAGCGCCACGTAATCGCCGAACCCCGCGTCCTGCGGGGCGGCCTGCGTATGGAGGGTGGCGTCGCTCATCGTTCTGGTCCGATCAGGCTTCATGCAGGCCCCCGGACCGGACCGGGGGCATCTTGCGCCGCGCGGGGCCGGGGCGGTCCCGCGCGGTCATCTTCAGTCGGCCGAGGCCAGCTGCCGCGGGCGCGGCGTGCCGGCGTATTCCTCGATCGCGCCGTCCAGCCACTGCTGGTAGGCCTCCTCGCTGACCACCTTGACGGTGATCGGCATGTAGGCGTGGTCCTTGCCGCACAGCTCCGAGCACTGGCCGAAGTAGACGCCCTCGCGCTGCGGGGTGAACCACAGCTGCGCCAGGCGGCCGGGCACCGCGTCCTGCTTCACGCCGAAGGCCGGAATGGTCCAGGAGTGGATCACGTCGGCGCCGGTCACGTCCATGACCACGGTCTTGCCCACGGGCACCACGACGGAGGTGTCGGTGGCCAGCAGGTATTCATCCTGGCTGTAGCCGTTGGCCTCCAGCTCCTCGCGCGGCAGCATGAAGCTGTCGAAGCCGAAATCGTGGTCGGTGTACTCGTAGCCCCAGTACCACTGGTAGCCGGTCACCTTGATGTGGATGTCGCCCTCCGGGATCTCCTGCTGCTTGAACAGCACCGGCAGCGAGAAGGCCCCGATGAAGACGAGGATCAGGATCGGGACGACCGTCCAGGCAATCTCCACCGGCGAGTTGTGGGTGAAGCTGGCCGGGTTCGGGTTGGCCCGGCGGTTGTAGCGCAGGATGACGATCGCCAGCAGCAGGCAGACGAAGAGGGTGATCGCGGTGATGATCACCAGCAGCATCCCGTCGAGCCACTGGATATCCTCGGCCAGTTCGGTCGCGGCGGGCTGGAAGCCCACGGCGCGCGGTTCCGGCTTGCCGATGATTTCGAGGTTTTCCTGCGCCATCGCGGGAAGTGCCATCAAGGCCGCCATGAGGCCCGGAATCAGAGAGTTCAGTCGCATGTATCACCCTGGTCGGTTGAGTGCTGTCGAATCACGCGGGGGGCCCATCGGGTTGGCGCGGCGGCCGGGCTGACGGAATCCCGTTGTTTTGTCGCGGCTAAAAACCATATTCTTCCGGACAAATAAAGATCGCAACTTGCGGCATTCAGCCGCTTTGCCCGAATTCCCGCCCCCTCACCCACCAGGATCGGACGCTCGCCCATGCCAGATAAGCCTTTTCGCCCGTTTTCCCAGTGCCTCGACCGTGACAGCGCGCTGCAGGTGCTGCGCGGCGCGACCCATGGCGCCGAGGATGGCGAGCTCTTCCTCGAGCGGCGCCGCTCGGAGGTGCTGGCCTTCGACGACGGGCGGATGCAGAACGCCAGCTACGATGCCTCGGAAGGCTTCGGCCTGCGCGCGGTGAACGGCGGGGCGACGGGCTACGCCCATTCATCGGAGATCTCCGAGGCCGCGCTGCGCCGCGCCGCCGAGACCGTGCGCCTGGCGGCGGCCGAGGGGGGCGGCACCCTGGCCGAGGCGCCGGCCGCGACGAACCGGCACCTTTATACGGACGCCGACCCGATGCTGGATGCCAGCTTTCCCGCCAAGGTCGATGTCCTGCGCGAGATCGATGCCTTCGCCCGCGCCCTCGACCCGCGGGTGGTGCAGGTCAGCGCGGTCATCGCCGCCTCGCACCAGGAGGTGGAGATCCTGCGCCCCGAGGGCACGCACCTGCGCGACGTGCGGCCCATGGCCCGGGTCAACGTCTCCGTCATCGTCGAGGAGAACGGCCGCCGCGAAAGCGGCCACGCGGGCGGCGGCGGGCGCATCGGCCTCGAAGGCCTGCTGGATCCGCAGGATTGGCAGGCCAAGGCGCGCGAGGCGCTGCGCATCGCCCTGGTCAACCTGGATGCCGAACCGGCGCCCGCCGGTGTCATGGACATCCTTCTCGGCCCCGGCTGGCCCGGCATCCTGCTGCACGAGGCCGTCGGCCACGGGCTGGAGGGGGATTTCAACCGCAAGGGCACCTCTGCCTTCGCCGGGCTGATGGGCCAGCGCGTCGCCGCACCCGGCGTGACCGTGCTGGACGATGGCACCCTGCCCGACCGCCGCGGCTCGATCACCTTCGACGACGAGGGCACGCCCTCGCGGCGCAACGTGCTGATCGAGGACGGGATCCTGACCGGCTACATGCAGGACCGGCAGAACGCGCGGCTGATGGGCGTGGCGCCCACCGGCAACGGGCGGCGCGAAAGCTACGCCCATGCGCCGATGCCGCGAATGACCAACACCTACATGCTGGGCGGCGATGCCACCCCCGAGGCGCTGCTCGGGGACCTCAAGGACGGGATCTGGGCGGTCGGCTTCGGCGGCGGGCAGGTAGACATCACCAGCGGCAAGTTCGTCTTTTCCTGCACCGAGGCCTACCGCGTGAAGAACGGCAAGGTCGGCGCCCCGGTCAAGGGCGCGACGCTGATCGGCGACGGCGCCACCGCGCTGCAGCGCATCCGCGGGCTGGGCAACGACATGGCGCTGGACCCCGGCATGGGCAATTGCGGCAAGGCCGGGCAATGGGTGCCGGTGGGCGTCGGGCAGCCTTCGGTGCTGATCGGCGGGCTGACGGTGGGCGGCGCCGCGGCCTGAGGCACGGCAAGGCGGGGCGGTCTGCGAAAAAGGCGGGCGGGGTTTACGGCTCATTAACCAACACAGCCCTAACCTGGTCTTGCAAGCAGGCGAGGCCGAGATGCCCGAGGACACATCATCTTCCTCTCACCCCCTACTCCCACCCACCACGGAAGACGATCTGGTTTCCTGGCTTCGCCTCTTGCGCTCCCCCCGAATTGGCCCGCGCAGCTTCTTTCGCCTCGTGGCCGAGGCCGGCAGCGTCGCCCGGGCGCTTGAGGATCTGCCCCGCCGCGCCGCCGCGGCAGGCGTGACCGACTACGCCCCCTGCCCCGAGGCGCGCGCCCGGGCCGAGCTTGCAGCCGGCCGGCGCCTGCGCGCGCACCTGGTGGCCCACGGCGCGCCGGATTACCCCGCGGGCCTGGCCGATCTGCCCGATCCGCCGCCGCTTCTCTGGGCGCGCGGGCACCTCGGGCTGCTGCGCCGCCCGATCTGCGCCCTTGTCGGCGCGCGCAACGCCTCCTCGCTGGGCCGCCGCATGGCCGGCCAGCTGGCGCAGGAACTGGGCGAAGAAGGCTATGTCGTCGCCTCGGGCTTGGCGCGCGGCATCGACACCGCCGCGCATGAGGCCGCCCTGGGCGGCGGCACCCTGGCGGTTCTGGCCTGCGGCATCGACCGCCCCTACCCATCCGAGAACGCCGCCTTGATGGAACGTATCGCCACCCAGGGGCTGCTGCTCAGCGAACTGCCCCCGGGCGCCCCGCCGATGGCGCGGCAGTTTCCCGCCCGGAACCGCATCGTCGCCGCCCTGTCCCGCGCCGTGGTGGTGGTGGAAGCCGCCGCACGGTCGGGCAGCCTGATCACCGCCCGCGACGCGCTGGACCTGGGGCGCGAGGTTCTGGCCGTCCCCGGCCACCCATTCGACGCCCGCGCCGCCGGCTGCAACATGCTGCTGCGCGACGGGGCGATCCTTGTGCGCCACGGTGCCGACGTGGCCGAGGCGCTCGGCCCCGCGCCCCCACCGCAAGCGGAACTGCCGCTGCCGGGCGCGGCGCCCCGAGCGATGGGTGCGGCAACGTCGGCGAAAGGAACGGGTCCCGGCGAATTGCCGGCGGGCCAGCCCGCACCGCCCCCCACGCCCGCCGCCGCCCAATGCGCGGCCGCGGCAGAGGGCTATCGCTCCGCCTGCGCCAACGCCGCCGCGCCGC
>JBPEXR010000103.1:0-5546 GCA_052031355.1 Paracoccaceae bacterium | reverse complement strand
GCCGATCATCGCTTTTCGGACGAGGATTGCCTGGCGCTGATCACCGCCTCGATCGAGGAGGTTCTGGCGCGGATCTGATGCCGGAACGGGAAGGGGAGGTGCCATGCGGGGGCTGCTGCGGTGGATCGGATGGGCGGCGCTGGCCCTTGCTGCGGCGCTGGCGCTGTGGTGGTTCATGGCCCCGCGCGAGCCGGTGGTGACCTCGGTGCGCTTCGATGCCGCCAGCATCGGGCCGCGGGTAGACGACTACCTGCGGCAGCGCGAGGCGGTTTTCGACGACATCACCCCCGGCACGCAGAAACAGGTCCTCTGGGCCGGCGCCCCGGAGGAGCAGCGCGACCTCAGCATCGTCTACCTGCACGGCTTCTCCGCCACCGCGCGGGAGCTGTCGCCGGTGCCCGAGCGCTTGGCCGCGGCGCTAGGCGCCAACCTGGTGCTGACGCGGCTGGCGGGGCACGGGCGCCCCGGATCCGCCCTGGCGCAAGCCAGCGTCGAGGACTGGATGCTGGACGTCGCCGAGGCGCTGGAGATCGGCCGCCGCACCGGCCGCCGCGTCGTCGTCATGGCGACCTCCACCGGGGCGACATTGGCGGCGCTCGCCGCGCGCGATCCGCAGATGATGCAAGGCGTGGCGGGGATGATCCTGATCTCGCCCAACTTCGGCATCAACAACCCCGCCGCGCCGCTGCTGACCGTGCCGGGCGCGCGTTGGCTGGTGCCGCGCCTGGTGGGGGCGGAGCGGGCCTTCGAGACTCGGAACGCGGATCACGCGCGTTTCTGGACCGCGCGCTATCCCACGGTGGCGCTGCTGCCGATGGCGGCGGCCGTGCGGGCCTCCTGGCGGGCCGATTACAGCGCGGTGACGGTGCCCGCGCTGTTCTGGCTGTCGGAGGCGGACCGCGTCGTGCGCGCATCGCGCAGCCTGAAGATCGCCGAACGCTGGGGCGGGCCGGTCGAGGTGCGCAAGATCACCCCGGGGCCGGGGGACGATCCGAACGCGCACGTCATCGCCGGCGATATCCTGTCGCCCGGGCAGACCGAACCCGCCGTGGAGGGCATGCGCGCCTTCATCGAGGGGCTTTGACCGCCGCGTCGGCCCGCGCGCGGCGTTACGTGCCCTCCAAGCTGCCGCTGTCGCCCTCGTGCCACCGCCCGGCGGCGCCGTGTTCGCGGGGCGCCGCAAGCCATTGTCGGGGGCCGGGCGGCGTGCCAGATTCGCGGCCAGGCCTGCGCGCCCTGGACGCGCGCCACGCGACAGAAGGATAGCCCCTCGATGCCGACGCCGCTGGTGCTTCTGCCCGGGCTCATGTGCGATGCGACCCTCTTTGCCGCGCAGATCGCCGATCTGTCGCGCGACCGTCCGGTGATGGTCGCGCCGCTGAACGCCGGCGAGCGGATCGAGGAGCTGGCCTCGAACATCCTGGTTGGCGCCCCCTCCAAGTTCGCGCTTTGCGGGCACGGGCTGGGCGGAAGCGTTGCGCTGGAGATCCTGCGCCGCGCGCCCGACCGGGTGACCCGGCTGGCGCTGATCGCCACGCGCCCGTTGGCCGACACCCCGCAGGAGGCCGCGGCGCGCGAGTTGCGCATGGTGCGTGCCAAGTCCGGCAAGGTCTGCGAGGCGCTGCGCGAGGATGTCCCCCCGGTCTGCCTGGCGCCCGGGCCAGGGCGTCTGAAGATCCTGGCCGCGCACGAGGCGATGGCCGCCCGCCTGGGGCCCTCCGCCTACCTGCGCCAGGCGCGCGCGCTGCAACGCCGCCCCGACCAGCAGGCGGTGCTGCGCAAGTGCCGGGTGCCCGCGCTGGTGATGGGCGGCGCGCATGACACGCTCTGCCCGCCCAAGAAACTGGCCTTCGTGGCCGAGCTGATCCCCCACGCCCAGTGCCGGGTGCTGGAGGACGCGGGCCATCTGCCGACGCTGGAACAGCCCGAGGAAAGCGCCACCGCGCTGCGCGAATGGCTGGGGCTGCCCTACGTTCTGCGCTGAGGCTTAGAGGTCGATCTCCACGACGCCGCCCGGCTCGGCCGCGCGGCTTTGGCACAGGATGATCGCCCCCTCGCGCTGCGCCTTGGAAAGCACGAAGTCGCGGTGCTCCACCGCCCCGCCGCGCAGCCCGCATTTGCACACCCCGCAGATCCCGTCGGAGCACTTGATGTCCACGGCGATGCCGGCGGCCTGCAGCGCCTCGGCCGCGCTTTGCTCGGCCGGTACGGCGATCTCGCGGCCCGAGCGGGCGAGGCGCAGGGTGAAGGGATGGTTCTCCCACTCCGGGGCTTCGGGGACGGCGAAGTATTCGAGGTGCCGCGCTTCTTCCGGGAAGCCGGCGGCTTCGGCGGCCTCCATCACCGCGGCCATGTAGCCCTCGGGCCCGCAGGTATAGACGTGCCAGCCGGGGCGGTAGCGCGCGGCCAGCGCCGGCAGGTCCGCGCGCGTGCCCTCGGCGCTGACGTGCAGGGTGACGCGGTCGGCCCAGGGCACCTGCGCAAGCTGGTCCAGGAAGCCGGCCTGCGCGCGGGACGGGATCGAGTAATGCAGCTCGAACGGCCGGCCCAGGGCGTGCAGGCGGTGCGCCATGGCGATCATCGGCGTCACACCGATCCCGCCGCCCATCAGCAGCGACATCTCGGCCTCTTCCACCAGCGGGAAATGGTTGATCGGGCGCGAGACGAAGACCCGCCGTCCCGGCGCGAAGATCCGGTGCAGCAGCTTGGAGCCGCCGCGGCCGGCATCCTCGCGCAGCACGCCGATCTCGTAGCGGCTGCGGTCGGCGGGATCGCCGCACATCGAATACTGGCGCAGGAAATCCGGCGCCACGACGATGTCGAGATGGGCGCCGGCCTGCCATTCGGGCAAATCGCGCCCCTCGGGGTCGCGCAGCACGTAGCGGGTGACGCCCTCCGACATGCGATCGACCGCGTCCACCACCAGGCGCAACACCGGGCTTTGCCCCGCGGCGCGGTAGCGGTGCAGGTGGCTGTCATCGCCGCGGGCAAGGCGCGCGCGGTATTCCTCGGCGGTGATCATCGCCTGGTAGGCCTCGATCCCCGCCTCACGGTCCATCGGGAAGGGGTAGGGCCAGGGGTGCGGCGCCAGGTTTGCGGGGTAGACCGCCAGCGTCTGATCCTCGGGGTCGATCTTCAGCTCGGGCTGCAGATCGCGCCGGTTCACCGGGGCGCGGGCGGGGCGGTAGGCGCCATCCTCGGCCAGCTCGATGTCCCACCACCACTTCTTGACCGGGTTCAGCCCGCCGTTGCCGACCGCGTCGTCCAGCCGTGCCAGCGCCGGGGCGGCGGCGGGAATGTTCATCGCCGCCCAGCGGAAGGGGGCCTCCTTGAAGACGCCCTCGAGGTTCCAGGGGCAGGTCTTCATGCAGCGCCCGCACATGGCGCCGCCCTCGGTGGTGATGCGGTAGGTCGCGCATTTCTGGCTGTCGGACTTCCAGATCTCGTAGCCGTTGAACATCTTCTTCGGCCCGGCGGTGATCGCCCCCGAGGGGCATTCGCGGGCGCATTTGTTGCAGGCCTCGCAGAACTTCTGCAGGCCGAAGTCGATCGGCTTGTCGTGTTCCAGCGGCAGGTCGGTCGTCACCACCCCCGACTTGAGGCGCGGACCGAGGTAGGGGTTCAGGATCACCTCGCCGATGCGGCTGACCTCGCCCAGCCCCGAAAGCAGCAGAAGCGGCGGCTGCAGCACCTCGCCGTCCATCACCGTATGGGCCTTGGCCGAATAGCCGAGGCGCCGGATCTGCGCCGCGATCACCCCGCCCAGGATCGCGAACCGCAGGTAGGCGCGCATGCTCTGCGCCACCGCGATCCAGTCGTCGCCGGAGGAGCCCTCCATCGTCTCGTAGCCTTGGTCGATGATCATGCTGATCGCCTGGTCGTGCGGCGGCTCTATCGGCTCGCCCGCCGCGTCGTGGCTGTACCAGGCCCAGTCGGGGCAGCGGCTGAGGCCGACGGCGTCCACCCCCAGAAAGTAGCTGGCCGCCTTGATCGCCGCCGCATGGCCGGCGGGATCGACGGGCCGGCGGTGCGGGGCCGCGGCCCCGTCCTGCAGCAGCACCATCGCCCCCAGCACCCGGCGCTGGCCCATGGCGGGGGCCGCCTTGCGCACGTAGTGGCCGCCGCGCGTGCCGTCCTGCACCGACTTGCCCATGTCGCCGAACTGCGCGCGGGCGAACATGTCGGTGCGCTTGGGCACCCGCGGCACGTTCGGCTCGTCGATGTAGGTCGTCGGGTCCTCGACCCGCTTCAGCCGCTCGAAGGGCTGGGCGCCGTCGACATAGCGTCGGCGGGCGTAGGGGTCGCGGTTCAGCGCGCTTTTCGCCGTGCCCTTGCCCAGCCACCAGGCGGGTCCGTGGCTGCGCCAGCCGCGCTGCCGGGGCAGGGGCGCCAGCGGCGCATCGGGGGCCAGCGCCATGTCGGTGGTCACCGCCGCCAGGCCGAAGCGCGTGCCGAGGTAGGGATTGACCAGCGCGCCGCCGTCCCCGCGCGCCAGCCCGGCGGCGATGGCCAGCCGGCCCAGGTCCACGTCGGTGCAGGCGCCGCTGTGCGCCTTGGCGTCCCAGCCCAGCAGGCGGATGTAATTGGCGATGACCACCGCCGTCTCCGCGCCGCGCAGGCAAGCCCGCTGCGCCTGGGCGTCGGTGATCCAGGCGGCGCCAGGCTCCGCCGGGTCGGGATCACGCGGGTATTCATACAGGAAGACCAGCGCATGGCTGTGCCCGCCGATGCCCGAGGGCGGCGCCTCCATCGATTCCTTCAGCTCCGCCATGATGACATCGATGCCGGAGGCCAGCGTCTTGGTCTGCCGGGTGCGCAGCGCCTCGCGCAGGGCCTCGATCCCAGGGTTCACGACCGGCGCCTCAAGCCGCGCCGCTTCCGGCAAGGGGCCGACGCCGACCATCGAGGCATCGCAGAAGTAGCCGAAGGCCTTCATGTGGGCCGCACGCTCCGCCGGGTCCTCGGGAATCTCCGACCGGCTGCGGTTCACCAGCCCGTCGCGCAGCGCGTCCAGCATCGCCTGGTGCTCGGCCATCGCGTTGACCAGGCTCTCCGGGTCCTCGGGGCGCGCGAAGCTAACCGGCGCGAAGGGCGGCGCCTCCGACAGGTCGGGCATCTCCCGGACGCGGGCGAGTCGCTCAAGCGGGTAGGGGCCCAGGTGCACGGGGCGCGCCCGGTCGGAGAAGAATCGGAAGGTCATGAAACGGCGTCTTTCTTCGGCGGATGCTCCCCTGGGGGAGTGACGGTTTCACTTGTAACTGTCAACGCGGGCGAAAACAGGCGACAGGGCGGCCCCGAAGGTGTATAGAGAACGCGCGCGCGTAGGGGCGCTGCCTGGCGGGGGCTCCGGCCCCCAGCTTGACGCGTGGGCAGGCAGAAAAATCGGAAAAACCGAAAAAAGGGTATTGCGACTCGCGGCCCCCAGCCGTAAATACCCCCTCACCGGCGGCGCTGAGGCGCGGTTGGGACGCCAGACGGGGCGGACGGGACGAGGCGGCGGCGCTGCTGAGGGACGGACGCAGACGAGGCGGCAAGAAATTCGAGAG
>JBPEXR010000102.1:0-9448 GCA_052031355.1 Paracoccaceae bacterium | reverse complement strand
GGCGCGTGGCCCGCGGCGAGGTTCTGCGGCGCGTCCGGGCGCCGCGGGGCTGCCCGCGCACCGAAGGCAACCGGGCGGAAGCCGGGGCGTCCCCGGAAGGCGCGGGCTAAAGCGGCTCCAGCCCCGCGATCAGCTGCCGCAGCCCCAACGTCGCCCCCAGGAAGATCGCCAGCAGCGTCACCGGCCCGCTCAGCGCCAGGACGGAGAAGGCCGACAGGCCCTGGCCGATGCTGCAGCCCGCGGCCACGACCGCGCCCCAGCCCATCAGCGCCGCGCCCAGGAGCTGGCGCCGCAGCTCGCGCGCGTCCTCGCAGGCCTCCCAGCGGATATGCCCGCGCAGCGCCGCGCCCAGGAAGGCCCCCGCCGCCACCCCGAGGACCGAGCCGACGGCGAAGTTCGGCGCCACCCCGGAGGAGATCATCATGTAAAGGATCGTCTCCCCGATCGGGCCGGAGAAGCTGTGCGACAGCACCGGCGTCTCGCCGAAGGTCGCCTCGGCCAGCCGATAGGTGCCGATCCAGCTTGCGGCGATGGTCAGCCCCACCAGCGCGCCCCAGCCGGCCTGCGCCGCCGTCATGCCCGCGCGCCGCGCGCCCTGCAGCGTGGCGGCCAGCAGCAGCGCCCCCAGCGCCAGCCCGGCCGCCGGGACGGGCAGGCCCGTCGCCCCGTTCACCCCATGCGCCAGGCCGGGGGTGAACCCGAGGTCCCAGTCCGGAAACAGCGCCACCCGCGGGGCGGCCAGCGGGCCGGAGATGGTCATGTAGGCGACAAGCCCCAGCACCAGCACGATGACGAGGGCGCGCAAATCCCCGCCGCCCATGCGGGCCAGCGCGCCGAAGCCGCAATTGCCGGCCAGCGCCATGCCGTAGCCGAAGACCAGCCCGCCGACGACCGAGGCCAGCGGGTTCCAGCCCCGCTGCAGGTGGAAGGTGGCGGCAGGCTCGAACACCCCCGCCGCCATCGCGGCGAAACTCGCCAGGATCCCGATGCCCAGGGCGACGCCCCACATCCGCAGGCGGGCCGAGTTGTTGCCGTAGAGAAAATCCTCGATCGCGCCGAGGGTGCAGAACCGGCCCAGCCGCGCGGCCAGGCCCAGCAGCATGCCGCCGCCCAGCCCGATGACCGTCGAAAGCACGGCGGGTTCGCTCAACCAGGTCATCGTGCGCTCCCCCCTCTGGCCGTCCGGCGCTTCTACCGGTCCGCGCAGAACAGCTGGTAGATGACTTCCATGATCCGCTTCGGGCGGTCGTCGGCAAGCGAATAATAGATCGCCTTGCCCTCGCGCCGCGGGGTGACCAGCCCCTCCAGCCGCAGCCGGGACAATTGCTGCGAGACCGCCGCCTGGCGCGAGGAGAGCAGCCGCTCCAGCTCGGTCACCGATTTCTCGCCGGTCACCAGGTGGCACAGGATCATCAGCCGGCCTTCATGGCCCAGGGCCTTCAGCATCTCGGCGGCGGCGCGGGCGTTCTCGGCCAGGCGGTCGATTTCCGCGTCGGTCATGTCCTCGCGGATCACTGGCAGGATGCTGGCGGGCGCGGGGGCCGCGGAGCCGGCGGCACCGGTGTCGATAGCGGCTTCGACATTCATCGGGCCGTCTCCGCCCGCGCTATCAGTTGGTTCAGCATCGGCCAAAAGAACTCTTCCCCCGGGTACCCTTCGATGCGCCCGCTTTCTACGCCATCCACCGTCAGGATAAAGGTCGGAGTCAGGCGCGGCAATGACTTGAGGTGCAGATCCTCCGGGACCGGGTCGTGCAAGTCGATGCGGCGCAGTGGCGCACGGGCGCCTTCCTCGGTCTTCGGGTAGGCCGGCGCGACCTCCGCGTCCCAGCGCGCGCACCAGGCGCAGCCGGTCTGCTCGACCATGACCAGCGCCATCTGCGACTCCGCCGCCGGGGCTTCCGCCGGTGTCTGCGCTGCGGCGGCAGCGGGCAACGCCAGGGGCGCAAGCCCCGCGGCCAGGATCGCAAGAAGGGTTCGAGGGGCGCGGAACATGTGGACACCGGACGGGAGAGGGAGTTTATACTACATAATTTGAATATGTGAATGGTTCAACGGGGCACCCATGTTCGATGTCACGCTCGCCGGGGCGGCCTTTGCCGGTCTGCTCTCCTTCCTGTCGCCCTGCATCCTGCCGATCGTGCCCTTCTACCTGGGCTACCTGGCGGGCGGGGGCGCGGCGCAGATCGCCGCCGGCCACCCGGTGACGGCGGCGCAGAAGGGGCGGATCGTCCTGGGCTCGGTGCTGTTCTCGGCCGGGATCATCACGGTTTTCGTGGCCCTTGGCGCCTCGGCCACGCTGGTGGGGCAGGCGGTGCGCGACTGGTTCGACCTGCTGCGCTGGCTGGCGGCGGGGATCATCTTCGCCATGGGGCTGCATTTCCTGGGGGTGATCCGCATCGGCATTCTCTACCGCCAGTTCCGGGCCGAGCCGGGGGACATGCGCGACCTGTCGCTGGCCGGGGCCTATGTCATCGGCCTGGCCTTCGCCTTCGGCTGGACACCCTGCGTCGGCCCGGTGCTGGCGGCGATCCTCTTCACCGCGGCAGGGGCCGAAACGGCGGGGCAGGGGGCAACGCTGCTGCTGGTCTACGGCGCCGGCATGACGCTGCCCTTCGTGCTGGCGGCGGCCTTCATCGCGCCCTTCATGCGGCTGATGGCCCGGTTCCGCCGCCACCTGGGCACGGTGGAAAAGGTGATGGGCGCCTTGCTGATCCTCTTCGCGGTGCTCATCGCCACCAACAGTCTGAACGTGATCGCGCAGTGGATGCTCGACACCTTCCCGGTCTTTTCCCGCTACGGATAGGAGGCTCCCATGCAGTTTCTCAGCTCTCTCATGCGCCGCATCCCGGCCGCCGGGCCGCGGGCGGCGTCCCTCGGCGCCGGCCTTGCGGCGGCCCTGACGCTGGCGGGCATCGCGGGCGCGGCCTCGCTGGGCGATGACGGGCTGCACAAGGCGCCCTGGATGCAGGACACCTTCAAGGACCTGCGCGAGGACGCGGCCGAGGCGGCTGCCGCGGGCCAAAGCCTGCTGCTGCTGGTCGAGCAGCGCGGCTGCATCTACTGCCGAAAGATGCACAAGGAGGTCTTCGCCGACCCCGAGATCGCGCGCCTGCTGGAGGAGGAGTTCTTCGTCATCCAGCTGAACATGTTCGGCGACATCGAGGTGACCGACTTCGACGGCACCAGCCTGCCCGAGAAGGAAGCCGCGCGCCGCTGGGGGTTGCTGTTCACCCCCACGGTCATGCTGTTCGAGCGCGACGCCGCAAGCGCCCCGGTGGATGCGACCGCCCCGGAGGTGGCCCTCGCCAGCATGCCCGGCGCCTTCGGCCGCGCCACCACCCGGCACCTGCT
This sequence comes from Paracoccaceae bacterium, assembly GCA_052031355.1. Taxonomy (GTDB): domain Bacteria; phylum Pseudomonadota; class Alphaproteobacteria; order Rhodobacterales; family Rhodobacteraceae; genus JBPEXR01. The sequence goes on along the minus strand of JBPEXR010000102.1, from coordinate 6,095 downwards.
GGAATGGGCGCGCCTCGCCCCGGAGGCGCGTCCGGCCTCGTTCCAGCAGTACCACGCCGAGCGTCTGAGCGCCGAGCAATAGGGCCGCGGCGGGCGGCCGAGAAAATTGATATTCAAATAATCAAATGTATCGTTGATTGGCGGAGCTGACTCGGTGTAGCTTTCGGCAAGACGCGACGTCGTCCAGGGAGGAAGCAGAATGAATATGATCCGGTTCGCAGTCGGTTTGGCGATCCTCGCCGCCCCGGGAATGTCGGTGCTGCCGGCGTCGGCGGCCGATGCGCCGCCCCCGTCCGAAGTGGTCTTCGACGACTACGGCGCCGTGGAGGCCAGCCTGACCGGGGCCCCGGGCGACCCGGAGAAGGGGGCAGAGGTCGTGGCCAGCAAGAAGATGGGCAATTGCATCGCCTGCCACCAGGTGAGCGATCTCGACGAGGTGCCGTTCCACGGCGAGGTCGGCCCGCCCCTCGACGGCGCGGGCTCGCGCTGGTCCGAGGCAGAGCTGCGCGGCATCGTCGCAAACGCCAAGAAGACCTTCCCCGACACCATCATGCCGGCCTTCTACAAGAGCGAGGGATTCATCCGCCCCGGCAACGCTTTCACCGGCAAGGCCGGGACCGAGCCGCTGCCGCCGCTGCTGAGCGCCGAGCAGATCGAGAACGTCGTCGCCTACCTGGCGACGCTGACGGACGAGTGAGCGCGCCACGCGCGCGATCCGACTGAAAGGAGAGACCATGAACCTGACCCGCAGACAAAGTTTGCTCATGGGGGCGGCGGCCGCCGTCTTCATGCCGCGCCTGGCAATGGCCAGCCTGTCGGAGGAGGCCATCGCCGCCTTCACCGGCGGCGCGGACGTTACCGAGGGCGAGGGCCTGACGCTGACCGCGCCCGAGATCGCGGAGAACGGCAACACCGTGCCGATCGAGGTCGAGGCCCCCGGCGCCGCGGCGATCATGGTGCTGGCCACCGGCAACCCGAACCCCGACGTCGGCACTTTCAACTTCGGGCCGCTCGCCGCCACGCAGCGCGCCGCGACCCGCATCCGCCTTGCCGGCACGCAGGATGTCGTCGCCATCGCCAAGATGCCCGACGGCCGCTTCCTGAAGGCCTCGCAGGAGGTCAAGGTCACCATCGGCGGCTGCGGCGGCTGAAGAAAGGAACCACTGAAAATGGCTGATAACGTCAAACCCCGCGTCCGCGTCCCCTCCAAGGCCAGCGCCGGCGAGGAGATCACCATCAAGACCCTCATCTCGCACCCGATGGAATCGGGGCAGCGCAAGGACAAGGAGGGCAACACGATCCCGCGGTCGATCATCAACCGCTTCACCGCCACCTTCAACGGCGAGCTGGTGATCGACGTGCAGATGGAGCCCGCGATCTCGACCAACCCCTATTTCGAGTTCGTCGCCAAGGTGCCCGAGACCGGCACGTTCGAGTTCACCTGGCAGGACGACGACGGCTCGACCTACACCGAAAGCAAGGAAGTGACCGTCGGCTGAACGGCGGCGCGCAGGATCGACCGAAGGGTCACAAGGGAGGAGACCGCAATGCAACGAACCGTCATGGGCACCCTGTCCGCAATGGCCCTCGGCGCCGCGTTCCTGGGCGGCCCTGCGGCCGCGCAGGACGCCGCGGAACTGGTGATCAACGGCGAGATCCCGATCACCACCCGTGCCCCGGCGCCCGACCATCTGGAGAACATGTCCGAGATCATCTCGGGCTGGGAATTCCGCGCGCCGGAAACCCAGTCGCTGCAGATGGACGACTTCGAGAACCCGGGCATCCTGGGGGTCGAGAACGCGCGCGAGGCATTCGCCACCGAGATGGGCAGCGAAGGGAAATCCTGTGCCTCCTGCCACGAAAGCCCCGAGGATCTGGCCGGCGTCAAGGCGGTCTATCCCAAGTGGGACGAGGCCAAGGGCGAAGTCCAGACGATCGAGATGCAGGTCAACGAATGCCTGACCGAGCGTATGGGCGCCGAGCCCCTGGGCTACACCAGCACGGCGATGACCGAGATGTCGGCGCTGCTGGCCGCGGTGTCGCGCGGGATGCCGGTGAACGTCGCCATCGACGGCCCCGCGCGCGAGACCTGGGAGAAGGGCAAGGAGATCTACTACACCCGGTACGGGCAGCTGGAGCTGGCCTGCGCGAATTGTCACGAGGACAATTACGACAACATGATCCGCGCCGACCACCTCAGCCAGGGGCATATCAACGGCTTCCCGACCTACCGGCTGAAGAACGCCAAGCTCAACCCGGTGCACAGCCGCTTCAAGGGCTGCGTGCGCGACACCCGCGCCGAGACCTTCGAGCCGGGCAGCCCCGAGTTCATCGCGCTGGAGCTTTACGTCTCCTCCCGCGGGAACGGCCTGTCGATCGAAGGCCCCGCCGTCCGGAACTGACAACCCAAGGGGCGCCCGCGTTCACCGCGCGGGCGCCCTTTTTTGCCGTAATAAATTCAAAAATACGAATGTGAGGCTCAACGATGATCGCGCGCCGACATTTCCTTCAGGCCAGCATGGCGGCCGCCGCACTGGTCGGCAGCTCCGGCTTCGGCGGCTTCTCCCGGGCCGCCGCGCAGCAACGCCTGACGCAGGACCAGCTGATCGGGGACAAGGGCCCCGGCAATGTCACGCTGATCCATATCACCGACATCCACGGCCAGACGCAGCCGATCTGGTTCCGCGAGCCGTCGATCAACCTCGGGGTGGGGCAGGCGGAGGGCAAGCCGCCGCACCTGACGGGGGCCGATTTCCGCAAGATGTACGGCATCGAGGATGGCTCGGCCTGGGATTACGCGCTGACCTACGAGGATTTCGTCGCCCTCGGGCGGGAATACGGCCAGATGGGCGGGCTTGACCGCATCGCCACCGTGGTCAAGGCGATCCGCGCCCAGGCGCCCGATGCGCTGCTGCTCGACGGGGGCGACACCTGGCAGGGCTCGCTGCCGGCGCTGCGCACCCAGGGCGCGGACATGGTGACGCTGTTCAACGCGCTGGGCACCGATGCCATGACCTCGCACTGGGAATTCACCCTCGGCATCGACCGGGTGAACGAGATCGTCGAGAACGAGCTGAAGTTCCCCTTCCTCGGCGCCAACATCTTCGACGCCACCTGGGACGAGCCGGCCTACGAGCCGATGCAGATGTTCGAGCGCGGCGGCACGCAGGTGGCCGTCATCGGCCAGGCCTTCCCCTACCTGCCGATCGCCAACCCCTCGTGGATGTTCCCCGACCTGAGCTTCGGGGTGCGCCAGCAGCGCATGGCCGAGGTGGTGCAGGCGGCCCGCGACGGCGGCGCGGCGGTTGTCGTCGTGCTCAGCCACAACGGCTTCGACGTCGATCGCAAGATGGCCGCGGAGGTGCCGGGCATCGACGTGATCCTGACGGGCCACACCCACGATGCCCTGCCCGAACCGGTCCAGGTGGGCAAGACCTTCCTCATCGCCTCGGGCAGCCACGGCAAGTTCGTCAGCCGGGTGGACCTGGACGTGCGCGACGGCGAGATGAAGGGCCTGGCGCACCGTCTGATCCCGATCTTCTCGGACGTGATCGCGCCCGACCCGGAGATGGCGCAACTGGTGGCCGAAACCCGCGCGCCCTTCGAGGCGGAAATGTCGGAAGTGCTGGGCGAGACGGATTCGCTGCTCTACCGGCGCGGCAATTTCAACGGCACCTGGGACGATCTGATCTGCGAGGCGCTGCTGGAGCAGCGCGAGGCCGACATCGCCCTGTCGCCAGGCTTCCGCTGGGGCCCCTCGGTCATGCCAGGCGAGAAGATCACCCGCGAGGATGTCTTCAACGCCACCGCGATGAGCTACCCCGAGGCCTACCGCAGCGAGATGACAGGCGAGACGCTGAAGCTGATCCTCGAGGACGTGGCCGACAACATCTTCAACCCCGACCCCTATTACCAGCAAGGCGGCGACATGGTGCGCGTGGGCGGCATGGGCTACCGCGTGGACGTGCGCAAGCCGGCCGGGCAGCGGATCTCGGAGATGACGCTGCTGTCCTCCGGCGCGCCGATCGAGGCGGACAAGACCTATGTCGTGGCCGGCTGGGCCAGCGTCAACGAGGGCACCGAGGGGCCGCCGATCTGGGACGTGCTCGAGGCCCACATCAAGGCCAAGGGCACCGTTTCCGTGCCCGAGAACACGACCGTCGCGGTCCATACGAACTGACCACCAGGGACAGACCTATGAGCAACAGAATATCCCCCTCACGCCGGGCCTTCCTGCAGGGCGCTGCCGCCTTGGGCGGCGCCGCGGCGGCCGGCCGCGCCGTGGCCGCCACCCCGGACCCGGCGATCACCGAATTGCCCGAATGGACGCAGTACCTGGGCGAGGGCGTCGATGCGCGCCCCTACGGGCTGCCCTCGAAGTACGAGGCCCACGTGGTGCGCCGCGACGTGCCCTGGCTGACGGCAGACCCGATCTCCTCGGTCAACTTCACGCCGCTGCACGAGATGGACGGCATCATCACCCCCAACGGGCTGTGCTTCGAGCGGCACCACGGCGGCATCGCCGAGATCGACCCGGCCGAGCACCGGCTGATGATCCACGGCCTGGTCGAGAAGCCGCTGGTCTTCACCATGGCCGACCTCATGCGCTTCCCGCGGGTCAACCGCATGTACTTCCTCGAATGCGCCGCAAACTCCGGCATGGAATGGGCCGGCGCGCAGCTCAACGGGGTGCAATACACCCACGGGATGATTCACAACGTCCTCTACACCGGCGTGCCGCTGCGGCTGCTGCTGGAAGAGGCCGGGGTGAAGCCGGCGGGCAAGTGGCTGCTGGCCGAAGGCGCCGATGCCTCGGCGATGACGCGCTCCATCCCGATGGAGAAGGCGCTGGACGATTGCCTTGTCGCCTTCAAGATGAACGGCGAAGCGCTGCGTCCCGAGCAGGGCTACCCGGTGCGCCTGGTGGTCCCCGGCTGGGAAGGCAACATGTGGATCAAGTGGCTGCGCCGGCTCGAGGTGGGCGACGCCCCCTGGCACCACCGCGAGGAGACGTCGAAGTACACGGACCTGCTGGACGACGGGAATGCCCGGCGCTTCACCTGGGAGATGGACGCCAAGTCGGTCATCACCAACCCCAGCCCGCAGGCGCCGATCACCCACGGCCCGGGGCCAACCGTGCTGACCGGCGTCGCCTGGTCCGGCCGCGGCCGCATCCCGCGCGTCGATGTCACGCTGGACGGCGGGCGCAACTGGCACCGGGCGCGCATGTCGGGGCCAAGCTACGACAAGTCGATGCACCGCTTCTACTTTGAGTTCGACTGGGACGGAAAACCGCTGCTGCTGCAAAGCCGCGCGCATGATTCCACCGGCTACGTCCAGCCGACCAAGGACCAGCTGCGCAAGGTGCGCGGCGAGAACTCCATCTACCACAACAACGGCATTCAGACCTGGGCGGTTAATGCAGAGGGGGAGGCCGAAAATGTTGAAATTTCTTAAGGTGTTCGTGCCCGCCTTCGGCGGCGCCGCCCTGGCCATGGGCACCGCCGTGGTGCTGGCCGACAACTTCGTCGTGCGGGTGGAGCCTGCCGCGCCCGGCGCCGCCGGCCCCGGCACGGCGACGGCGGAAGCCAAGCCCGCGACGGCGGAAGAAAAGCCCGCGAAGGTAGCCGAGGCAGCAGAAGCCAAGCCGCTGCTCGTCGCGGCTGCGGCCTCGGCCAGCGCTGCCGCCCCGGCGCAGGACGCGGAAGCGTCGCAAGACAGTGCTGCCGCCCCCACCTCGGACGCCCCCACCTCGGACACCCACGCCGAGGCGACGGCGGCGGAGCTGGCCCGCGAGGGCGGCTTCGGCCTGGGCCGCGAGGCGCTGGCGGAGGAGATTGCCGCCTGGGACATCGACATCCGCCCCGATGGCATGGGCCTGCCCGAAGGCTCCGGCGATGTCTGGACCGGCGAGGAGGTCTATGTCGAGAAATGCGCCGTCTGCCACGGCGACTTCGGCGAGGCGCGCGGCCGCTGGCCGCAGCTTGCCGGCGGTTTCGATACCCTCGACCGCAAGGACCCGGTGAAAACCGTGGGCAGCTACTGGCCCTATCTTTCGACCGTCTGGGACTACGTGCACCGCGCCATGCCCTTCG
>JBPEXR010000101.1:0-3442 GCA_052031355.1 Paracoccaceae bacterium | reverse complement strand
GCCCCCCTGATTTTTCTTGTTTCGCAGGGCGTTAGCCATGTTTGGTTGCGCAAACACCCCCGTCTGGAGCAACAAAATTTCCGCGCGCGCCCCGCCCTATCCGGCCCCCTGCCCCGCAGCCCCGGCTTATCCCCAAACTTATGCCCAGAGCGGCCCGCCGAGGGCCGGAATCGCACCCCCTGGGGCGGTGAATCGCGCTCCGACGAGAGGTGAATCGCCCTCGGTGGAGGCATGAATCGCGCGGGCCCGCCCCCAGCCCGCCCGGTGAATCGCCGAGCCTGGACGAAAAAGGCCCCCGCCGAGGCGGGGGCCTTCGCGATTCCCATGAAGCGACTCGTCCGTTCGCCTCAGTGCAGCACCGCATCCTCGGGCCGGGGGCGGTTGGTGCCGGAGACCCGGTCGCCGATGATCAGCCCCTCGCTGCCGGCCGAAACCTCGATCGTGCTGCCGTCGGCGATATCTCCGGCCAGCAGCATCTCGGCCAGCGGGTCCTGCAGCGCGCGCTGGATCACCCGCTTCAGGGGGCGGGCGCCGAAGACCGGGTCGTACCCTTCCTCGGCCAGCCACTTGCGGGCGCCGTCGTCGAGCTGCAGCGTGATCTCCCGCGCGGCGAGGCGCTTCTCCAGCCGCTTGAGCTGGATGTCCACGATGCCGGCCATGTCGCCGCGTCCCAGCCGGTCGAAGATGATCGTCTCGTCCAGGCGGTTCAGGAACTCGGGGCGGAAGTGCGCCCGCACCGCGTCCATCACGTCGCGCTTGGCCTGGGCGCTGTCGGCGCCGTCGGGCAGCTGGCTGAGGGCCTGCGCGCCCAGGTTGGACGTCAGCACGATCAGCGTCTGCTTAAAATCCACCGTGCGGCCCTGGCCATCGGTCAGCACGCCGTCGTCCAGAACCTGCAGCAGCACGTTGAAGACATCCGGGTGCGCCTTCTCGACCTCGTCGAAAAGCACCACCTGGTAGGGCCGGCGCCGGACCGCCTCGGTCAGCACGCCGCCTTCGTCGTAGCCGACATAACCCGGGGGCGCGCCGATCAGCCGTGCCACGGCGTGCTTCTCCATGAACTCGGACATGTCGATGCGCACCATCGCGCTGTCGTCGTCGAAGAGGAACTCGGCCACCGCCTTCGTCAGTTCGGTCTTGCCGACGCCGGTCGGCCCGAGGAACAGGAAGGAGCCCAGCGGGCGCGCCTCGTCGTTGAGGCCGGCGCGGGCACGGCGCACGGCGTTGGCCACGGCGCGCACGGCGGTGTCCTGGCCGATGACGCGCTTGTGCAGACCCTCTTCCATGCGCAGCAGCTTCTCACGCTCGCCCTCCAGCATGCGGCTGGTGGGAATGCCGGTCCAGCGCTCGACCACGCCGGCGATCTGCTCGGCCCGCACGGTCTCGGCGACCATGACCTCTTCGCTCTCCTGCGCCTCGGCGGCGGCCAGCTCCTTCTCGAGGCCCGGGATCACGCCATAGCTCAGCTCCCCCGCGCGGGCGAGGTTGCCCTCACGCTTGGCGATCTCCAGGTCGGCGCGGGCGCGGTCCAGCTGCTCCTTCAGGTCGCGGGCCGAGGCCAGCTTGTCGCGCTCTGCCTGCCAGCGGGCCGTCATCTCGTCCGAGCGTTCCTGCAGGGCGGCAAGCTCCTGCTCCAGCCGGGCCAGCCGGTCGCGCGAGGGCTGGTCGTCCTCCTTGCGCAGGGCCTCGGCCTCGATCTGCTTTTGCAGGATGTCGCGGTCCAGCGCGTCCAGCTCCTCGGGCTTGCTGTCCACCTCCATCCGCAGGCGCGAGGCGGCCTCGTCCACCAGGTCGATCGCCTTGTCGGGCAGGAAGCGGTCGGTGATGTAGCGGTGGCTCAGCGTCGCCGCCGCCACCAGCGCGTTGTCGGAGATGCGCACGCCGTGGTGCAGCTCGTACTTCTCCTTGATGCCGCGCAGGATGGAGACGGTATCCTCGACCGTGGGCTCCTGCACCAGGACCGGCTGGAAGCGCCGCGCCAGTGCCGCGTCCTTCTCGACGTGCTTGCGGTATTCATCCAGCGTGGTGGCGCCGATGCAGTGCAGCTCGCCCCGCGCCAGCGCGGGCTTCAGCAGGTTGGAGGCGTCCATCGCCCCGTCCGCCTTGCCGGCGCCGACCAGCGTGTGCATCTCGTCGATGAACAGGACGACCTCGCCGGCCGCGGCCTCGATCTCCTTCAGGATGGCCTTGAGGCGTTCCTCGAACTCGCCGCGGTACTTCGCGCCGGCGATCAGCGCGCCCATGTCCAGCGCCAGCAGCCGCTTGCCGCGCAGGCTTTCGGGCACGTCGCCGTTGACGATCCGCAGGGCCAGGCCTTCGGCGATGGCGGTCTTGCCGACGCCGGGCTCGCCGATCAGCACCGGGTTGTTCTTGGTCCGGCGCGAGAGGACCTGCATCGAGCGGCGGATCTCCTCGTCGCGGCCGATGATCGGGTCGATCTTGCCGGCCTCGGCGGCCTCGGTCAGATCGCGGGCGTATTTCTTCAGCGCATCATAGCCGTCCTCGGCGTTGGCGCTGTCGGCGGTGCGGCCCTTGCGCAGATCGTTGATCGCGCCGTTCAGCGATTGCGCCGAGACCGCGCCCACCTCCAGCGCCTCGCGCGCGGGCGAGCGGACCATGGCCAGGGCGGTCAGCAGACGCTCCACCGGCACGACGGAATCGCCGGCCTTCTTGGCCAGCTTCTCGGCCTCGGCCAGCACCTTCGCGGTCTGGCCATCCAGGTAGACCTGGCCGGCGTCGCCGCTGACGCGGGGGATCTTGCGCAGCGCGGCCTCCAGCGCCTCGCGCACACGCTCCGGCGCGCCGCCGGCCCGGGTGATCAGGTTGCTGGCCAGCCCCTGGTCGTCGTCGAGCAGGGCTTTCAACAGGTGTTCGGGGGCGAGTTTCTGGTGATCCTCGCGCAGGGCGATCGTCTGGGCAGCCTGAACGAAGCCGCGCGCCCTTTCGGTGAACTTGCTCAAGTCCATCGGTCTCTCCTTCATCAAGCGTTCCGGCCCGACGCCCGGTAAGCGGCGCGTCTCCGCGGAACCTCGGGTTCAAGATGGGAGGGGCATCGCGGGGCTGCAAGAGCGGGGTGGCAAAATTCGTTGCCCAAATGCAACAGGGCGCCGCGGGGGCGCCCTGCTTCTTTATCCGCGCGCGCGGGCGCGCGTGAGCTATATAGATGCGGCGCTCAGTTCCCGCTGCCCTGGATCTGGCGCAGCGCCTCCATGGCGCGCCCTGCGGCGCGGGCGGCATCCTCGGCGGCCTTGGCGGCGGCCTCGGAAGCGGCGATGGCGGCGGCCACGGCCTCGGTCAGTGCCTCGACGCCGGGGTTCTGCATCTCGGCGGCGGGCATCTGCGCCGCGCTTTGGGCTGCTTCCTCCGCGTCCTGTCCGGCCTCCTGCGCTTCCGCTTCGGCCTGGGCGGTCTCCTCGGTCACCGGCTGCTCCGAGCCCTCGGT
>JBPEXR010000100.1:0-3209 GCA_052031355.1 Paracoccaceae bacterium | reverse complement strand
GACCACCCTCATTCGCCAGTTGATGCAGAACCCCGGCGGCAAGCGCCTGGCGGTGATCGTCAACGAGTTCGGCGATGTCGGCGTCGACGGCGAGATCCTGAAAAGCTGCGCCATCCCCGATTGCCCGGCCGAAAACATCCTGGAGCTGGCCAACGGCTGCATCTGCTGCACCGTGGCCGATGATTTCATCCCGACGATCGAAACCCTGATGAAGCTGGAGCCGCGCCCCGATCACATCCTGATCGAGACCTCGGGCCTGGCGCTGCCCAAGCCGCTGCTGAAGGCCTTCGACTGGCCCGACATCCGCAGCCGCATCACCGTGGACGGCGTGATCGCCGTCGCCGATGCCGAGGCCGTGGCCGCCGGCCGGTTCGCCCCCGACGTGGCGCGCGTCGATGCCCAGCGGGCGGCGGACGACAGCCTCGACCACGAGACCCCGCTGTCGGAGGTCTTCGAAGACCAGATCGCCTGCGCCGACATCGTGCTGCTGACCAAGCCGGACCTTGCCGGCCCCGAAGGGCTGGCCCGCGCGCGGGAGGTGATCGCCGCCGAAGCGCCGCGCAAGCTGCCGATGATCGAGGTTTCCGAGGGCCAGGTCGATCCGCGGGTGATCCTGGGGCTGGAGGCCGCGGCGGAGAACGATCTGGACGCGCGCCCCTCGCACCACGACGGCGTGCCCGAGCATGACCACGAGGATTTCGATTCCATCGTCGTCGATCTGCCCGAACAGGCCGACCCCGGCGCCCTGAGCGCCCGGATCGAGAAGCTGGCGCGCGAGCGGAACATCCTGCGGGTCAAGGGCTATGCCGCCGTCTCCGGCAAGCCGATGCGGCTGCTGGTGCAGGCGGTGGGGGCGCGGGTGCGCACCCAGTTCGACCGCCCCTGGGCCCCGCAGGAGGACCGCCGCGGCCGCGTCGTCGTCATCGCCGAGCATGACGACATCGACGCCGAGGCGATCCGCGTGGCCCTGGCGGGCTGACAGGGCAGGGCCGGGGCCGCCGCCCCGGCGCGCCGCAAGGAAAGAACGCCGCGATGCATGTCATCTTCCGCGAAAGCCACGGGTTGGAAGAGACCGACACGCCGCAGGACCTCGGCCAGAGCCCGGCGGACCTGGTGGCGCTGTCCTTCTCCGACAGCGACCTCGGCGCTTTCGCGGCGGGCTGGCACCGGGCGCGCGCGGCGGGCCAGCCGCTGCCGGCGCTGCGCCTGGCCAACCTTTCGGCCCTGCGCCACCCCCTGTCGGTCGACACCTACATCGAGCAGACGCTAGAGGGCGCGCGCGGCATCCTGGTGCGGCTGATCGGCGGCGCGGCCTACTGGGAATACGGGCTGGGCCAGCTTTCCGCCCTGGCCCGCGAGAAGGGCATCGCCCTGGCGGTGCTGCCCGCCGACGGGCGGCGCGACACCCGGCTCGAGGAGGCCTCGACCCTGCCGGTCTCGACCCTGCACCGGCTGGCGCATCTGTGCGACACCGGCGGGCCGGTGGCGGCCCAGGCGGCGCTGGCGCAGATGGCGCTGGCGGCAGGCTTCTACGCCGCGCCGGTGCGCGGGGCCAAGGCGCTGCCGCCGGTCGGGGCCTACCTGCCGGGGCAGGGCGCAGCCTGCCCGCTGGCCGCCCTGCCGCCGGCGCCCGAGGCGCGCCCGCGCGTGGCGCTGGTCTTCTACCGCGCCTATCTCGCCGCCGCCGACACCGCGCCGATCGACGCGCTTATGGCGGCGCTGGAAGCGCAGGGCCTGGCGCCCGCCGCCTTCTTTGTCCCCTCGCTGAAAGAGCCGCAGGCCGCCGCCTGGCTGGCGCGGCAGCTGCGAGGGCTAGCCCCGGCGGCGGTGGTGAACGCCACGGCCTTCTCGGGCAAGGGCGCGGATGGAACCTCCCCCCTCGATGCCGCGGGGGCGCCGGTCTTCCAGGTGGCCCTCGCCACCTCGACCGAGGCCGCCTGGGCCGAGGCCGAGCGCGGCCTGTCCCCCGCGGACCTCGCGATGCACGTGGTCCTGCCGGAGGTGGACGGCCGCCTCTTCGCGGGTGTTGCTTCCTTCAAGGAAACCGGCGCGCGCGACCCGGAGCTGGAGTTTGCCCGCGCCGTGCACAGCCCCCAGCCTCAGCGGATCGCAGCCATTGCCGCCCGCGTCGCGCGCTGGATCGCCCTGGCCCGCCGCCCCGCGCAGGAGCGGCGCCTGGCGCTGGTGCTGTCGACCTACCCGGGCAAGTCCTGGCAGATGGCCCATGCGGTCGGCCTCGACGCGCTGGCCTCGGCCGAGGCGATGCTGCAGGACCTGGCAGGCAGCGGCCATGCCTGCGCGCCCACCCCCGGCGGCGCCCCGCCCCTGCAAGAGGCGCTGGCGGAACCCTCCCTGCGCTGGCCGCTTGCGGAGTATCGCGCCGCGCTGCGCGAGTTGCCCGAGGCGCTGCAGCAAGCGCTGGCCGAGGCCTGGGGCGCGCCGGAGGATGACCCGGCCTGCGACGGCACGGCCATGTGCTTTCAGGCCGTACGCCGCGGCCGCGCGCTGGTCGCCCTGCAGCCCGAGCGGGGCGATCCGGCGGCGCGCGACGCCGAGTACCACGACCTCGCCCGCGTGCCCCGGCACGGCTATGTCGCTTTCTACCTCTGGCTGCGGCGGGCCGAGAGGATCGACGCGCTGGTCCACATCGGCGCCCACGGCACGCTGGAATGGCTGCCCGGCAAGTCGGTGGCCCTGTCGGACACCTGCTGGCCGGAGGCGCTGACCGGCGATCTGCCGGTGATCTACCCCTTCATCGTCAACGACCCCGGCGAGGCGGCGCAGGCCAAGCGCCGCATCGGCGCGCTGACCCTCGGCCACGTGCCCCCGGCGCTGCGCCAATCGGGCACGCCGGACCGGCTGGCCCGGCTGGAGGCGCTGCTGGACGAGTTCTCCAACGCCGACGGCCTTGACCCTCGGCGGCGCGACCGGCTGCAGGAGGATATCCGCGAGGAAGCGCGTGCCCTGGGCGTGGAGGCGGAGCTGGGCCTCGATGCCGCGGCCTGCCCGGCCGAGGCGCTGACCCGCATCGACCGCTTCGTCTGCGACGTGAAGGACAGCCAGTTCGGCGACGGGCTGCATATCTGGGGCCGCCCGCCGGCGCCCGAGGCCGCGCCGGAGGCCTTCGACGCCGCCGCCTCTGCCCGGGCCGAGGCCGCGGCCCTGCCGGCGGCCCTGAACGGCCGGCGCATCGCCGCGGGGCCGGCAGG
>JBPEXR010000010.1:0-2640 GCA_052031355.1 Paracoccaceae bacterium | reverse complement strand
AGGTCCTGCATCGGGTGCCGTTCGATGCTTTGCACGAAGCGGTCGTCGTAGCCGCGGATGTTGTCATCCTCCATCCAGACGGTGCGGCGCGCGCCGTTGGCGTCCATCGCCCGCCCCCACCAGAGGGGATCCTCGTCCTTGGTGACCAGCACGCCCTGGTGCACGTAGAAGGACCATCCGTCGTAGCCGGTCAGCCAGGCCATGTTGGAGGGGTCGGTGACGAACAGCGCCTCCAGGCCGGCGGCCTCCATCGCCACGCGGGTGCGGGCAAGGCGGCGGGCGTATTCTTCAGCGCTGAACGGCGTGTCCTTGAGAATCATCGGCATGGTCCCATCCACTAGACTGCAGACCATCAGACCGACTTGTGCACATCTGTGGCGGTCCAAACGCGACATGCATGTCGCCGCTTTTGGAATCCCGCTTGAAATTCCCATAGTTTACAGGCCGAGTGAGGCGAATGCGCCACAAGTTGTGCACAAGATGCCGGGTGATCGAGGGTGACGGAATGGAGATGGCCGAGGTGCTGGCCGCCGCGCAGCGAATTCGCGGACGGGCCGATGCGACACCGCTGCTGAGATCCGAAGCGCTGGGCGCCCGCCTGGGGCGCGAGCTGTGGCTGAAGATGGAGCTGATGCAACCGATCGGCGCCTTCAAGCTGCGCGGCGCGCTGAACGCCATCGCCGGCCTGCCCGAGGGGACGGCGGGCGTGATCTGCTGCTCGACCGGCAACCATGGCCGGGCGGTGGCCTGGGCCGCGCGGGAGGCGGGGCTGCGCGCGGTCGTCTGCATGTCGCGCCTGGTGCCCGAGGCGAAGGTCGCCGCGATCCGCGCGCTGGGGGCCGAGGTGCAGATCCACGGCGCCTCGCAGGACGAGGCCGGCGTCGAGGCGCAGCGCCTGGAGGAGGCCGAGGGCCTGGTGCAGATCCCGCCCTTCGACCACCCGGCGGTGATCGCCGGGCAAGGCACCATCGGGCTGGAGATCCTGACCGCGCTGCCGCACCTGGAGGCGCTGCTGGTGCCGCTTTCGGGCGGCGGGCTGGCCGCCGGCGTGGCGCTGGCAGCCAAGACGCTGAACCCGGCGATCAAGGTCTGGGGCGTCAGCATGGACCGCGGCGCGGCGATGCACGAGAGCCTGGCCGCCGGCCACCCCGTGCCGGTGACCGAGGTCGCCAGCCTGGCCGATTCGCTGGGCGGCGGCCTGGGGGCGCAGAACCGCTACAGTTTCGCCCTGTGCCGCGATCTGCTGGACGGCACGATCCTGGTGACCGAGGCGCAGATTTACCGCGCCATGCAGGCACTCTATGTCGAGGAGCGCCTGGTGACGGAAGGGGCCGCCGCCGTGGGAATCGCCGCGCTGCAATCGGGGCAGGTGCCGGGCACGGGGCCGGTGGCCACGATCCTGACGGGGCGCAACACCGATATGGACCTCTTCAGCCGCGTGGTATCGGGGCAGGACATCGCCTTGGAAGACTACACCGTGAAGGGAGCGCGCTATGAGCCATGAGATCGCCATCGTCACCGAAACCCAGTTGCGCGGGGCCGTCACGCTGGACACGGAACTGGTGGACGTGATCGAGGCGGCCTTCGCCGCGCTCGCGGGGCCCGGCGCCGTCATGCCGCCGGTGCTGTCGATGGCGCTGAAGCAGGCGCATGGCGAGGTCGATGTGAAAACCGCCTACCTGCCGGGGTTCGACGGGTTCGCCGTGAAGGTCTCGCCCGGGTTCTTCGACAACCCGTCGCTGGGCCTGCCCTCGCTGAACGGGCTGATGATCCTGCTTTCGGCCAAGACCGGCCTGGTGCAGGCGGTCTTCCTGGACAACGGCTATCTCACCGATCTGCGCACCGCAGCGGCTGGGGCCGTTGCCGCGCGTCACCTGGCGCCCGAGCAGGTATCGACCGCCGCGGTCCTGGGCACAGGGGTGCAGGCCCGGCTGCAGGCCCGCGCGGCGCATATGGAGCGGCCGTTCCAACGGCTGCTGATCTGGGGCCGCGATGCCCCGAAAGCCCGCGCCTGCGCCGAGGATCTGGCGCAGGAACTGGGCATCGAGGTGCAGCCCGCCGCCAGCGCCGAGGAGGCGGTGCGCGCGGCGCAGCTGGTCATCACCACCACCCCCGCCGAGGCGCCGATCCTGCAGGCCGACTGGCTGCAGCCGGGGTGCCATGTCACGGCCATGGGTTCGGACCAGGAGGGCAAGAACGAGATCGACCCGCAGGCGCTGGCGCGCTGCGATCTATACGTCGCCGACCGCATCGCCCAGGCCGAGGTTCTGGGCGAGCTGCGCGCGGCGAAGGCGGCGGGTGCTGCGCTGCGCGCCCCGGCCGTGGAACTGGGGCAGATCGTCACCGGGACCGCCGCGGGCCGCCGGGACGCCGGCCAGATCACCATCTGCGATCTCACCGGCACCGGCGCGCAGGACACCGCCATCGCCAGCTACGTCGCTAGGGCCCACGCCGGGCTGGGCACGCGGGTCGCCACGTGATGCACCGTCTCGACGCGCGCGATATCGAGATCCTGCGCATCCTCGCCGCCGAGGGCCGGATCACCAAGGCCGAGCTTGCGGCCCGCATCAACCTGTCGCCCACCCCGGCCTGGGACCGCCTGCGCAAGCTGGAACGCGCCGGCATCATCACCGGCTACGG
>JBPEXR010000001.1:0-3137 GCA_052031355.1 Paracoccaceae bacterium | reverse complement strand
GACGGGTTCACCGTCGAATTGGATGGCCGCCGGGTGAAGACCCCGGCCAAGCGCCCCCTGACCCTGCCCACCCGCGCCATGGCCGAGGCCGTGGCCGCCGAATGGCAGGCGCAGGAGAAACAGATCGACCCGCGCACCATGCCGGTGACCAAGACCGCCAATGCCGCGCTCGACAAGGTGGCATTGCAGAAGGCCGAGGTCGTGGAGATGCTGGCGGCCTACGGCGACAGCGATCTTTTGTGCTACCGCGCCGACAGCCCCGAGGAACTGGTGGCCCGGCAAAAGGCGCAATGGGACCCGATGCTGGACTGGGCCGAGGCTTATCTGGGCGTGCGGCTGGAGACCCGGCAGGGCATCATGCATGCCCCGCAGGACCCCGAGGCCCTTGCCGAGCTGCACCGCCGCACGGCGGCGCTCGACCCCTTTGAGCTGGCCGCCTTCCACGATCTTGTCAGCCTGACCGGCTCGCTCGTTCTGGGCTTTGCCGCATTTGAGCAGGCGCGCCCCCCGCAGGAAATATGGGAATTGTCGCGGCTGGACGAAAATTGGCAGGCCGAACAGTGGGGCCGGGACGAGACCGCCGAGCAGGAGGCGGAGATCAAACGCCAAGCTTTCGCCCATGCCTGCGCAATGATCCTGCTCTGCCGCGCCGACTAACTTTTCAAATATTGCGACGTAACGGCTGCTCCGGGCTGCCTCAAAATTGCCCAACACGCCCTTGACGTTCAAACGTGAATCCGCCCACACTGACTTTCATTGAGCAGGGGAGACCCTGCGCAAGATCGCTTTCGGCGCTCATGCGTCGGATTAACCGCCGGTGAACTTGGCGGACTATCAGGAAGAGGTAAAAATGAAAAAATCTGTAATTTTTGGCGCGTTGACCGTTGCTGGCCTTGCGGCCGGTGCCGCCGGCGCCGCCACGCTTGACGATGTGAAGGCACGCGGCAAACTGAACTGCGGCGTGACCACCGGTCTGGCAGGCTTTGCCGCGCCGAACGCCAACGGCGAATGGGAAGGGTTCGACGTGGCCGTCTGCCGTGCCGTCGCTGCCGCCGTTCTGGGCGATCCGACCGCTGTGGAATTCGTGCCGACCACCGGCAAGACCCGCTTCACCGCGCTGGCCTCGGGCGAGATCGACTTCCTCGCACGTAACACCACATGGACCTTCAGCCGCGACACCGACCTGAAGTTCGACTTCGTCGGCGTGAACTACTACGACGGTCAGGGCTTCATGGTCCCCAAGGCGCTCGGCGTCTCCTCGGCCAAGGATCTCGACGGCGCGACCGTCTGCATCCAGACCGGCACCACCACCGAGCTGAACCTCGCGGACTTCTTCCGCAAGAACAACATCAGCTACGAGCCCGTGCCGGTTGAAACCAACGCCGAAGGCCAGCAGCAGTACCTTGCCGGTGCCTGCGACACCTACACCACCGACGCTTCGGGCCTCGCCGCGACACGCGCGACCTTCGAAAACCCCGATGAGCACGTGCTGCTGCCCGAGATCATCTCGAAAGAGCCGCTGGGCCCGCTGGTCCGTCACGGCGACAACGACTGGGGCGACATCACCCGCTGGGTGCTGAACGCGCTGATCGCGGCCGAAGAGCTGGGCATCACCTCCGCCAACATCGAAGAGATGGCCGGCAACACCAACAACCCCGAAGTCGCCCGCCTCTTGGGCACCGAGGGCACGCTGGGTGAGATGATCGGTCTCGACAGCGACTGGGCCAAGCGCGCCATCATGGCCGAAGGCAACTACGGTGAGATCTTTGCCAAGAACATCGGCGAAGAGACCCCGATCGGTCTGGCCCGTGGCCTGAACGCCCAGTGGACAGACGGCGGCCTGCTCTACGCACCGCCCTTCCGCTAAATCCGGAAAGCGGGGGCGCAGGGCAACCTGCGCCCCTTGCATCTCTGCCCCCCGGGGCAGCCCATGCGCCCCGGCCGCCGGGGTCCATACCGGCAGAAGCCGAAACCCAAGACCAACCACAGCAAGACCGAGACCCAAGCGCCAAGACGACAATAAGAACCCGCGATCGACGTCAACGATCAAAGACCAAAAATGATTCGGCCCAAATGCCACAAAGGCATCGATAAAAACCAAGGCCGGAACACAGGGATACAGACATGACCACACTTTCCGACCCTCCCACGGAGTCGTTCCGGCCATCTATGCTGTTGAGCGACACCCGCTATCGGTCGATCACCTTTCAGGTGATCGCGCTGGCGCTGCTTATTGCGGCGATCTGGTATCTGGGATCGAACCTCGCCGCCAACCTGCGCGCGGCCGGGCTGAACATCTCGTTCCAGTTCCTCGCCAACCCCGCCGGCTATGACATCAACCAGACGCTGATCCCCTACACCAGCCAGTCCTCGAACCTGCAGGCGGCTTGGGTGGGCATCATCAACACGCTGCTGGTGTCGTTCCTCGCCTGTCTCACCGCGACGATCTTCGGCGTGCTGGCGGGCGTGCTGCGCCTGTCGAACAACTGGCTCGTGCGCAAGCTGATGGCCGGCTACGTTGAGATCTTCCGCAACATCCCGGTGCTGATCTGGATCCTGATCATCTACACCATCATGACCGCCGCGATGCCCGCGCCCTCAGCCTTCCGCGGCGACGATCCGGCCTCGACCATGATGCTGGGCTCCTTTGCCTTCACCAACCGCGGCGTCTACATCCCCGGGCCGGTCTGGGGACCGGGCTCGATGATCGTGGTGGCGACCTTCGTGGCCTCGGTGATCGGCGTCTTCGCCTACCGCCGCTACGCCACCAAGCTGCTTTACGACACCGGCCGCCTGCTGCCGATGCTCTGGCCCTCGGTGGTGATCTTCTTCGTGCCGACGATTCTGGTGTTCTTCCTGCTCGGGCGGCCGATCTCGCTCGACTACCCGGCGCTTGCGGGCTTCAACTTCCGTGGCGGCATTCAGATCGGCGCGCCGCTGATCGCCCTGTGGTTCGCCCTGTCGATCTACACCGGCGCCTTCATCGCCGAGAACGTCCGCGCCGGCATCCAGGCCGTCAGCAAGGGCCAGACCGAGGCCGCGGCCGCGCTTGGCCTGCGCTCGGGGCGGATCATGAACCTCGTGGTGCTGCCGCAGGCGCTGCGGGTGATCATCCCGCCACTCATCTCGAACTACCT